>NZ_PUED01000079.1 GCF_003024925.1 Paramuribaculum intestinale | reverse complement strand
GAGAAACACCATGTCGTAATGAGCCACGGACACGCCGCCTGCAGCAGCCAGTTTCGCTCCTTGAGCCGCCTCGAAAGCTATCGGCCCGATGGTGAGCATCGTTACATCCTCGCCCCGGCTCAGACACTCTCCGCGGCCGACGGTCATACGCTGCATCGGCTTGTGGCTGTCGTGGCCGTAACCGCGCGGATAACGTATCGCCCACGGACCGCACCGGTCAGGAAGCTGCGAGGTGTAGAGCAGCGAACGCAGCTGGTCGGCGTCGCGCGGCGAAGCTATGGTCATGCCGGGGACAGTACGCATGTATGCAAGGTCGTTGGCGCCGTGGTGAGTTACGCCATCCTCACCTACCAGACCGGCACGGTCTATACAGAATGTCACCGGCAGACCCTGCACGGCCACGTCATTGATGATATTGTCATAAGCACGCTGCAGAAAGACCGAATAGATGGCCACGTATGGCAGCATTCCGTCAGTAGCGAGCCCACCTGCAAAGGTCACGGCATGACCCTCTGAAATGCCGACGTCAAACGTGCGTTGAGGCATCTCCTGCTGCATCATGTTCATTGAGGTGCCAGATGTCATGGCCGCCGTTATTCCGACGATAGCCTTATTGTCACGAGCCAGCTCAACAAGAGTCGAACCCATCGCATCCTGAAACTTCGTGCGGGCCGGATCCTTACTCTCTGACTTGCGCTCTCCGCTCTCAGGCTCAAAGCATCCGGGTGCATGCCAGACAGCCGGATCATTTTCAGCCGGCACATAACCTTTGCCCTTCGTCGTGCGCAGATGCAGCAGCCGCGGGCCGCTCATATCCTTGATATCGTCAAGCACCTTTATGATACGTGGCAGATCATGACCGTCAAACGGTCCGAAATATCTGATATTTAAGCCCTCGAATATATTTTGCTCTTTGGTCAGGAGCGATTTCAGGCTGTTGTTGAAACGCAGTATGCGTCCTTTGCTGTTGTCGTTGAACAGATGCAGCTTTTTCAGCAGTCGGTACACTCCGTAGCGGAAACTGTTGTAGCCTTTTGAAGCAGTCAGATGAGCGAGATATGAATTCAGCGACCCGACATTGTGGTCGATCGACATATCATTGTCGTTGAGGATTATCAGCAGATTGCTGTTGGTGTTGGCGGCATTGTTCAGCCCCTCGAACGCCAGACCTCCGCTTATCGAAGCGTCGCCTATCACAGCCACGACATTGCGGCGTGGGCTGTCGTTGTTGAGGGCCGAAGCCACCGACATGCCGAGGGCTGCCGAAATCGAATTTGACGCATGACCGGCCGTGAACGTATCATATTCGCTCTCGTCCGGATTAGGAAAACCACTCAGACCGCCAAGCTTGCGGTTGGTGTGGAAACGGTCGGCACGGCCTGTTATCAGCTTGTGACCATAGGCCTGATGACCAACATCCCATACAATCCGGTCATAGGGCGTATTGAATACGTAATGAAGAGCCACTGTAAGCTCCACCGCACCCATACTGGAGGCGAAGTGACCCGGATTTGATGAAAGTGATTCTATCAGAAACCTACGGATGTCGCTACAGAGTCCTATAAGCTCACTGCCCGACATGCCACGCACATCGGCTGGCCGTGACACCCGGCTCAGTATTGGATAACGATCCATGTCGGGCGCCTTACGGCTTTCGTCGGGCGCCACCGTGAGAGTCTTGCTTCTTGCCTCGCACATATTTCTTATATAAGGGCACAAACACTATAATGGCCGACGCCACAAGCACAAAAGCCACACGCAAAGTGAACCGTTGCGAAGTCACAACCGCGACACACAGCACAGCCCAAAGCACAATAATACACGTAAGCCTGAATATGTCGGTACCCTTCATTGATTATTTTATTCCATATAACGACAGCCTGCGTCGGCCACCATCTTAATGGCAAAGTTAGCAAGTATTCTTGTGATACGAAAATTTTTCGGCTCTTTATCACTGACGGTTCATATCCGACATACCATAGTCAAGAGCATCTCTGCCACATAGCACAGCATGTTACACACCCGCGCACCGCTCACCTCAGCGAGTCAAGCGCCTTGATCATATCGCACAGTTTGGCGCGCACCTGCATCAGCCTGGTGACGGCCTGACTCTTGCGGCTGACGCCTTCGGGATTGCGGCGCAGCTCCTCCTGGGCGGCATCAAGTTTAAGCCCACGGTGTTTCACAAGATAATGTATCATGCGTATGCGCTCCACGTCGTCGGGAGTGTAGAAGCGCGTGCCACGGTCGTTGCGCCGTGGCTTGATGATGGTAAACTGCTGTTCCCAGAAACGGAGCGTACTCACAGGCAGTCCGGTCAGCTCTGCCACCTCGCCGATCTTATAGAATTTTTTATCAATCGGATCCATTCAGTGGTTGGTTTTTGAAGTAGTCGGATCTGATGGCTGCGTCCGATATACGACGTGCCGATCTGATCATATCGAGCATCCGCGAGGTCAGCGCCGCAGAGTCGCCCACCTCTTCACCGGTCATCATAGACACTGCATAAGCCCCGCGGTCAGGATCAAGCAGACTCTGCCCCATTCCGTGCCAGAAATAACCGGAGAGTCCGAGCATGGCAGACAGAGTGGGGTATATGTCGATCTGTCCGGCTACGCTTTCCACACGCGACCCGCCGCCTACAGGCGGATTGAGTATCAGCAGCGGAGTGTACTGACCCGCCGATACGAGAGATGATGCCTTTACAAAATCATTTCGGTCGCCGGCGAGTCCCTCATGATCGCCGACGATCACCACGAGTGTGTTGTCGAAATCCCGGCGCGACCGCAGATAATCGATCAGAATATGCAGTTGCGAGTCGGTATAGTGTGCCATTGCGATATAGTCGGCAAGCCGTCGCGGCAGATCCTTTTCCCTCATGTCAAACTGCGGATCTACCATATTGTCAGGTAGTCTGAATGGGTTATGACCAGAATATGTGACAAACGTCAGCATACGCGATTCGCCCTCCGGCCATATATGTCCTTGCCGGAGCAGTTCCACCGACTGTCGCAGAAAAGATCCGTCGCTGAGCTTGGCCGGATTGCCAATCATCTCGTCCATTCGCCATGCCCGGCGGTCGATCAGCGAGTCGTAGCCGAAAGCGCGGCCTATAGCCTGCTGATTCCATGTGATCGGCTTGTCGCACGTGAATATATAGCTTTTTGTGCCATATCGTTCACGCATCGCTTTGTTAAGTGACGGATATGTGACCGACGGATATTTCATACTGTAGACCTGACCGTTCATAGGCAGCAGGCCGCAATTGATCAGCAGCTGGCAGTCGATCGATCGCCCCGAAGCCACCTGTGTCAGTATGTTGGGAGCATACAACGTCGTGGAGTCACGCAGCAGACTGTTGAGATATGGTGTAATCTCTTTGCCGTCAATCCTCGCCTCCACAGGCCAGCTCTCAAGACTCTCGCAAATGATAAGTACGAGATTGCGTCTCGGCACAGCGTCGGCTGGAAGCTCCTGTACCGCCACCAACGAATCATGAAGTGCTATCCATCGGTCTATATCGGGGGTATGGTCAGTAGCATCACGGCGGCTGTCATCGATCAGCGAATAGGCTATGTGGCCGCCTAATGTGTAGACAGGCACACCGCAAGTGCTGTAATAGCACGACTGCGCGAGCCGATCGTAGGCCGCATAAAAGCCCCCGCGCGCCATGATCCACAACGCGCTGACCGATGCCATGACTGCCGACAACAGAAGAATACGCGCCACGGGCCGACGGGGCCGCAAAGCAGCTTTACGCTTCATGACCCATCCGGCCGCAACGACTGTCAGCGCTCCAAACCAGTCATACCAGCGTATCGAGTCAGTCACACTGGCTGTGAAGTCCGACAGATTGCCGACAAGGAGATAGCTTGCCGGAGGTATAGCCGTAAGATACGTGCGGCAATACATCAGATTTGCCTCCAGCAGCCCGTACACCACCGTAAGCCATATCACATGAACCGAAATCCTGCGTGCAGCTGCGTAAGGGATCGACATCAACAAAGCCGCCACAAGAGTGTTGAGCCACATCAACGGGTCGCTCATGGCTCTGAAAGTGGTGGTAATGCACCAGTCGACATCAAACCACAGCAGCAATGCAAGCGACGAAAGCACGGCCACGCACATTCGCCCGGTCCAAAGATCTCTGCCCGAAAAAACTCTCAGAATTTTTCCCATCACCATAGTTCTAAGAGTGTGTTTGAATTTCACTTCTGTTCACTCAAAGAGGATTTTCGGAGAGATTTGCGTGAGTTGAGGAGGGAGCGATGCGGGCATCGTGACCGATGAAACTTGACGCAAATCGCCCGAAAAGACCTTTGAGGGAATAGAAAGAAGTCCATATATATTATTTCTTCGTGTTAAATTCAAACCTACTCTAAAATCTCATACGTCGCACCTCAACGCTTGAGTTTCAGAGAAGCCCACATCATGGCCGCCAGAGAAGCGAACAATATCAGGCTTCCGAGAGCCAATGCATATCGTCCGAGACACAGCATCACGTAGCAGCACGAGTATATCAGCGTGAGAATCGACGCTATAGTCACGCCCGTGCGAACCGATGCAAGCATCCGCCACATATATCCTCCGATCAGCGCTATGGTCATGACCGAAGCCACCAGATAAGCCATTCCGAACGACACGAACTCCACAAACGAAAGCAGCAGCAGATAGAACATCACCAGCGCCGCGCCTATCAGAAAGCAATTGAACATCGGTATTGCCCGCTTGGTGATCACTTCCGTGAAAAACAGGCTGATAAACGTCAGCACAATGATAATGAAGGCAAATTTCAGGCTGCGGCTGACCTTGCGGTAACGGTCGACTCCCACAAGAAATTTTGCACCGATCACCTGCAGATCGTAAGGCTCTTCAATGACGTAGACCATCTCCGGATCCATCTCACCGCCCAAAATAGAGCGGTCATTGTCCATAAAACTGTTGCACGCATCGGTCGTCATGACACTGTTGCTTTCCCATTTGGCAGAGAAAGTCCGGTCGGTAACCGAACGGTCATCTGGCAGACTGCTTCCGGTAAACGATGGATTGCGGGCTTCACCCTCCATCGTCACGACAGTATGCTGTCCGCTCTGCACTACCTCGATGCTGCCCGATCCGTGGATTCTGAAAGAGAAATCGAAATCCGTGACGCCGTCATCCATTGCGCTTGCGTCAATATCCGCGACAAGGCTGCCACCGTCGCGCCGCCACTCCACAGTGCGGCCTGCGATTCGAAGCGGCTCTATACGATAGATCTTACGTGCCGGGACTCTGACCGTAAGCCTGACATCGTCAGTTCCCGTCGGCAATCGCAACGCATCGAAACTGCCCGACATCTCAACGGCCGCATCATAAACCTCGGCCTCGTATATGCCGCGATGCAGTGTCTTTGACTCTATCGACACATCGCAGCGAAGCGTCCGGGATACAGCCGCCACCGAATCACCCGCCATGACAAACGGACCGCCTATGCGTACTTTTCCACCCCACTCATCGGCTATGCTGTCGGCCACATCGTTGACCGACGACTGACGGTCATAGACCAGTCCCCACACTATCAGGGTGGCTATCATCAGCACCACGCACTGCACCGCCATTAAAACGATCTTCACACCCGGACGGTCAGGCTTGCGTGGAGCCGCCACATAAGCGGGAGGCAACGGAGGCGGAGTTGTTGACATGCCGTTCATTTTATGATCAGTTCGCCATCAGCAGTCTGCCTCATGCGCAGAGTGAAGTACATTGCCAGAGCTATAATCACAAACAGCAGTATGCTGCCTATCAGAAGAGCAAGCGAACCGATGTAGATCAGTATGAGTATCACCGCATACTCAACCACAAGAATCCCTGCGGTGAGCCCTGCGGCTTTGACATTCGCGGTAATGCCCTTGACAAAAAGCGTGATCAGTCCGGCGGTAATAACGGTTACAATGCCGTAGGCAGCCCAGAACGGCACGAATTCAGCCAACGCAAGCAGCATCAGATAAAACAGTCCGAGCGCGCAACCTATGAGCGCATACTGCAGATAATTGACATACTTTCGAAAAGCCACCTCGATGAGAGTGATCGAAATAAGCGAGATGGCTATCAGAGCGAAACAATAGCTCGCGCTGTCCGACACCATCAGTGAACTGCTTTCCGACAGCAGACCCTGACTCTGACGCTCCGCGCCATAATCGCCTATTCCGTCAGCAATCAGAGCAATAATAGCCGAAAACACAGCTATCACAAGCGTCTGTACTCCCAGCCAGGCTGTCGTATGACGCGGAACTGATACTTTTGTCGCAGGCAATGGCGGCATCGGCCGGTTGGCAAAATCATTCATTGTGTCCATATTGCAAAAAAACAATGTTGGTTGTGATTTTGCAAATATAGGGATTTATGCCATTGAGTGCAAATCGCAGCAAATGCAATAAAGCATACGCCGCAACGTATTTAACTATTTTTAAGACCGACGGCCGCGGCGTAGAATCACATACAGTATCACCGGGACACCCACTACGGGGGTCACTGCGTTGAGCGGCAATACCATGTGGGCAGGCAACACACATATCAGATTGCACAGCAGAGCCACTGCCGCGCCAACTACAAGCGTGGCCGGCAACAGCACACGATGATCGGCGGTGCGGAATATCATTCGTGCCACATGCGGCATGGCAAGCCCGATGAAAGCTATCGGGCCGCAGAAAGCCGTGACCGACGACGACAGCAGTCCGGTGGCGAGAAGCAGCATATTGCGTACTCTGCCGAGATTCACACCGAGGCTTGATGCATAGTCGGCTCCGAGCTGCACGATATTGAGCGGCTTTACAAGCAGCAGCGAAAGCACTATGCCTGCGCCCGCGATCAGCGCGAACATAGGCAGACTCGACGATGTCACTCCGCTGAAATTGCCCATGCCCCACATCACATAGCTCTGTATGCCGTCGGCTGTCGACGTGTAGTTGAGGAGCATGATGAGCGACGAGGCAAGATAGCCTATCATCACTCCCACGATCAGGAGCATCAGATCACTGCGTATCACAGCCGACAGCGCGAGCAATACACCGATGACGGCCAGACTGCCCACAAAAGCTCCGGCCATGACTGCAGCATATCCGCTCCAACTCATGACACCGGCGCTGACGCTGCCCCCGAACAGAAGTATCACCACCGCCACTCCCAGACTGGCTCCGGAGTTGATGCCGAGCACCGACGGACCGGCCAACGGATTGCGGAAGGCGGTCTGAAGCAGAAGTCCCGATGCGGCGAGTGCAGCCCCTGCGATGATGGCGGTAAGCATCTGCGGTATGCGGCTGCTGAGAATTATATATTCTACGGCGCCATGCTGCGCGCCCGAGCCTGTAAGAACATCCGTGACCGTCCGGGCCGGAATGTCGACCGATCCGAAATACACGTTCAAGGCAGCAAGCACTGCCGTCAGCAAAATGAGCGCTGCAAATCTCACCGCCGTTGCGTTCATGGCTGAAGAGGTATGAAATAGGAATGTCCGGGATATGGCTCGACCAATCCGGGATGAATGATCGATATCAGCTCGGCAAGCAGCCACTGTGGATGAAACGGCACCTCCTCGTAGAAGTATCTCACCGCGGTGTTGCATCCATAGACTCTTTTCCGGCCGAACGCATCAAAGAGCGGATAGAACGGGCTGTCGGATTCGAGCTGTCCGTAAGTCATGTCGGACGACTGATTGTAGCGTATCAGCCACACCGGAGCATTACGCGCCGTCAGCAGCACCTCCTCACCCGATACAGGATATGATCCCGACGACTGACGCGACGCGAAAGGATTCGTGCCACCGGCATGAGTTATAAACAGTCCCATGGTCGATTGTCCGCCGGGTACATACCACTGCGATCCGTACAGCCGGTCGACAAGCACTTCAGGACGTGTTTCTACATTCTTCACGCGTTTCATCAGCCGTTCGTATTCATTACGCGAATTTCTGAATAACGAGTCGGCCATCGCGCTGCGCCCGAAAAGCATTCCGTAAAATTTCATCCATTCGGCTCTGCCCAATGGCGTCGGCTCCATATAATCGGCACACTCGATGATCGGGATGCCCAGCGAAGTCACTCTGCCGTAACCACCCGAATTCTCAAAAGGCGAGAGCATTATGGCGTCGGGCGAGAGCATCATTATCTTTTCGAGATCAGGCGCGGTGCCTATGCCGCAATCAGCCACCGATCCGTCGGCCATGCGAGCCGTTACTGCAGGAGTATGGATATACTTCGAATCACATACCCCTCCTATCGACTCCCCCGCTCCAAACTCGTCGATAAGCGACACATGCACTGCCGAGTAGACCAATGCGTTTTTCAACGGAGTGCGCACCAACGTGCCTTCAGGCAATGATGACGGCACCGGCAGCGAATCGGCCACAAGCACGTAGGTGTGGAGCGTGCGCAGCGTGTCCCACGGGTTGCGTATCCTGACCACTGCAAACGAATCGGTCTCGTCAATCGTTATATTGCGTGCGAAATCAAATCGCATCGCATCGCCCCTCTGATGGCTGACGGCGCCCGAGCCACCCCCGCACGAAACGAGCGAGATGGCTGCGGCCGCCGTCAGGACTGCAGAAAAAAAAGTATGTAGGGCTTTGTCTGTGGCTCTGATCATTTGGCCACCTCAGCAATATTGAAGTTCACGTAGCAGGGGCCAACACCGGTGTCATAGTGCTTCACGAGCGATCCGTCGGCCTTGTACTGTTCGACATATCCCGGAGTAGAATAGCTTGCATAACCGCCCACCATATTGTAGGAAGTGACAAACACATCGCCCACAACCGGATCAACGGCTATCGCTGCCGGCGAATCGACTCCCGACACAGGGAAAGCACTGATCGTGCCGGTGGCAGTATCAAGCACCTTGTAATCGATCGAGCTTGCGCCGTAGGGGGCGTTGATGAAGTATAGCTTGCCGGCGCCGGCGCCCATCAGAGTAGCCGGAGCTATGGCATTGACAGTGTTGTCGTTGACGATCTGACGGAGTGTAGCGGGATTGGCCGCGCTGTAGTCACCCATCGTTATGACATATACATTATTGCCGTCAGAGGCCATTTTTGTGGGATTGATGCCGACATTGATTTTCTTCTCCTCCGTGAACGATCCGAGTGCTATTTTCGATACGGTGCATCCGTCGGCATATCCGTTCTGATAGTTCATGCCATCGGAGTTGGCCACATACAGATAATCGCCGGCCACACACATCTCTTCCGGGTTCGGGCCTACCTTTACAGCTCCGTCGATCGAAAGCGAAAGAGTATCGATACGCTGAACGTAGCCGTTGTACATCGATGCATAGACTTTGCCTTCGTGAGCGAGCACAAAGCGGGGTTCCTGACCTTCGGAAGCGTCAAACGGGATGGTTTTCAGCGACTTCAGAGATACACGGTCAACAACCTCTATGAGATTGGACTGATATACGGCAATATACATCTTAGAGCCGTACACTACTGCATTCTGAGGGGTATCGCCGAGCACGCGGCCATTGGCAGCCTTGAACACATCCTGCAATGCCTGACCCGTAGCATAGTCAATGAATGTGAGGCTGCCGGGAATGTTGTTGCGGAGATTGCCGCTGTTGACGATAAACGCACCGTTTGACACGGTCACGGTTTCAATCTCATGGTCGGGACCGTCATCATCGCTACAAGCGGCAAATGACAGCGGAAGGGCTGCGACGAGAAGTCGCGAAATGAATTTGTTCATACGGTTTCTTACTGTTTTCTTTTTTGGTTATAGTTGATATTTCAGTGTCAGCCGCCACGAGCGCCCGGGCATGGGGTAGCGTGCTATCACCTGATATTGCTTGTTGAATATATTGTCGATATCAAACGATGCCTCCCACCGATGGCTGAAAAGCATCAGACTGCGGCGCAGCGACACTCCGGCCTCCACATATCCGTCGATGCGTGTGTCGGGAAGGTTGCTGTTGGTGGCATAGCGGGAGCTGACGCCGACGGCTTTCACCACAACGTCGACCCAGGGATTGCTGTAGGCCACCGAGCCGCCCCCGGAATTGAGCGGTATATATGCCACCTGCTTGCCGTATTCGGCCGACGTCCGGTCGGTCAGTGGCTTCGACCGCTGATAGCTGTAGTTGACATTCCATTCGAGCTTATGGTCTTTTGCCAGAGCCATATCAGCCGCCAGAGTCAGGTCAATGCCTGTGGCACGTACCTTGTCAAGATTGACCATTGTCCATACAAACATGTTGTAGGGCACCCCGACTATCATATCGTCGATATTGTTGAGATAGGCGTCGGCAGTCATGGTCAGCCGTGTGAACCACACCGATGGAGATATGTCGAGAGTTGTCCCGACGTTGAACTGACGCGTCGTTTCCGGACGCAGATCAGTGCTGCCGTAGTGAAAAAAGTACGACTCATTGAAGGTCGGCACACGGAAGATGCTTTTGAACGATGCCCGCAGACGCCATTCGCGCGACGCCAACGGCTGAAATGAAATGCTTGCCGATGGTGAAAGCTTGTAATTGTCGCGAGCCTCATCTCCATTATGCACTTTGTTGATATATATCGATCCGAGCAGCGACGCTGTGGCTGTCAGACGCCCGGTGCGGTAACGCCCTGTCAGCGATTGAAGAATCGTGTAGCGACTCGGCCCAACCTCCTGCGGCAGGTTGCTCGACAGATTGCCATAGGCGAAGTCGGCCGCATAATTCAGTGCCAGCCGGTCGGCAGGCATCCACAGCAACACACCGGAAGCGTATGCCTCGCGCTGAAAGTAGTCCTGATCAAGACGGCCCCCGGGATAATGTCCGTTGACGTCATCGTAGAGCGATGCCTCCCAGTTGAACTTACTTGTAAGCTTGAGCGACAGATTGCTTGAAAGGGTGCTGCGCCACAAAGCCTGTGCGAAAGCGTTGCGCTCACGCAGTCTCTCATTGCACTGCGGATTATAGTATATAACCGGTCCGGGCAGCTGGCGTCCGTTGTCGTAATAATAGATTTTGGCTGAAAGCGATGACTTGCGTCCGACCGGCAGTGTCATATTGATTTCGCCATGACCGGAATTCATCAGCGAATTTCTGCGTCGCTCGCGCGAGGAATAAATGCCGTTGCGGAGTGTGAACGGATAGTCGTTGAGCGCATGGGTGAACTCACCTATAAAACCGATAGCCAGACCGTCGGCGCGGCTTGTGCCGATCTTCACAAACGGGTTGAGCAGACCGAACGAGCCGACACGCATCTGCGCCGTCAGCCACAGCGAGTCCGCTTCCGAAACCATCGGAGCCGACGAAAGTATGAGCGACGAGGCCGAAGCAAGAGCTCTGGCCGGAATGAAAATGTCGTCGTTGTCGCCTATGACAAGCGACAGACTGCCCATATTGTCGAGTGAGTAACGCGACAGATCCACCTCCCCGCTGCGGTTGTTTGAAAGGGTCACCCCATCGTAGACCACTCCGGTGTGAGCCGCTCCGAAACTTCTGACAGCCACAGTCTTCATGCCGCCCGCGCCGCCATAGTCCTTCAGGTTGATACCGGGCAGACGTTTCAATGCCGAAGATATATCGGTTGCGCCCATGGCCTTCAGTGTCGACGATCCGAGGGAGAATCGAGGGGCAGTCGAACGGTCGGCCTTCTGCGTAACAGCTTCGATCGTGACCTCCGGAAGAGCACGGATGTCCGACAGCGAGTCGGGGAGAGCCTCCGCCGCCATAGCCAAGCCACAGCACGCAAGAGATCCGGCCAGAGCCACAGCCCTGACCGACGCATACGATATGGTCGCCGATAATGTAGGTGTATGAATTCTCATCCTCGAAAGAATCATATTATGTATGAATAAGGAATCGGCGGCAGGTCTTCGGACTTATTTCAGCTTTTCCGGAAGCCTTCCCGAAGCGCTGTGACGCGCCCAAGTGGCATATTTTCCGGTTCCTTTATGACAATTACCCCAGCGGGACTGTCCGGGAGTCTCCCCCTTGTTCCCTTTTAATCGCACAGCCATATGACAGACAAGGAACAACCCATCCTACCACTCAACAAATCAACAATT
>NZ_PUED01000078.1 GCF_003024925.1 Paramuribaculum intestinale | reverse complement strand
AAGCGTCGCTTGATTGCATGAAGGGAATGCTTGACCGGATGAATGAATGTCTTGACAACCATCAGTTCAGCCATGCTTTTCCCGATGATATAGACATAGTGGCATATCTGAAGCTTTACGCAGCGACTGTCCTTGCCGACCTTAAAGCCGGAAATCAGCCCCACAGCTATTTGACGGGAATGCTTGACCTGCTGGTTCTGACTCAGAAAAACACTAAAGATGAGGTGCTGAAACGGCTGTGGGATATAGCCGTGGGATGTGTGCGACGGCGCAGGATCACAAGGATACGTGTAAACTGGACTGACATCCGCAATCTTGATGCAAGCCGCTTGCCGACGTTTATCATCCGTCTTGCCGATGGTTTGGAATTTGCGCCGGACGCTGACGGACAGACCTACTTCTACGAGCACAACGGCACTCTTGCCATAGGACATGACGAAGTGAGCGTGGCAGCCTGCAACCTTGAGGCATTCGAGCGGATGAGCCGCGGATCGTTTGCCTGTCTTGACGGATTGCTGACGATCGTGGCCGACCGCGCCGATGTGAAGGCCGAGCCGTCGTTCGACGAGTTTCAGAAACGTTCCAATGTAATGTTGCAGGGTCTGAAAAACTTCAAACCGTCGGTGCGTCGGCAGCTGAAGGAGTATGCCGACGGTGAGGAGGTGTATGTGAAAGTGACGTCGATCGAAGGCGACAGGATCAAGGTAGCCACTGCTGATCCGTCTTATGTCACTATCCATGGCGAACTGTTCCGCTACTTCTCACAGCCGGGCGAAATAATGACTATCCCTGCCTACAGCGCTCTGGCGGATCTCACGCGTTCTGCCGGGCCTGACGATGAGGTGGGTCTTGCCGTAGGGGATGTCATGAGGGTCATGTACAAGAAAAATGTTTCAAACAAGTTTGACGTGCGTCCGGCTTTGGAGAATTTCTACAGAGAACTCGCCCGGCGCAGTTGCGCACAGGCGTTCGACGGAATATACACCGGCACGTTCGGTTCGGATTCGGGCACATTGTGGCGGCTTGTCAACGGATTGACTGTCGCCGTCCACCGAAGCAAATATGACGAGGTGCCTTCTGAATACATTGAGAGTGTGCGTCAGGCCGCCGACGAGGGTACAAGCATAAGCCTTCAGACCTATAAGGAGGTGAGTGATCAGCAGCCGATGCGCATATATGCGCAGTTTGATACGTTTTATCCATATCGGTTCGGCGAGAATAATTTTAAGCCGGAAGATGCCGACCGCAATTTCCTGTATGAGTTTCTCAATGACTGCAACGCCAACTGTCCGTTTGACGATGAGCCTGTGGTTTCGAGAGAGATGATAGAGGATCCGCGCGGAGTGAGGCTGTTGTCCAATTTTATATGCTATATATTGCATAATGGCGATTTCGGCTCGGTGGAAAGGCTCGAATATATCACTGCGGCACATATGCTGTCGCTGATGTCGGACCGGCCGGACGATGTGTCGTATATGGAGCTGCAGCGGCAATATCTTGTCAGACTTGTGGCGTTCAGCCGCAATCGCGATGTAACACCTCTGGCGCTGAGCGATGATGACCGGCTGGCTTCAAACGCCGACGTTGTAGTATGGCAGCGTATTATCAGTGAGCTTAACCGCTACCGGCATCCGGAGAGCCGGACATTGACCACCGAGGTGCGCGACAATCAGGATGCAAGCATCAACAAGCTTATCGACGCCTCCAATTCGCTGATAGGGATCATTAATGAAACCGAGCTCAACAATATCAAGAAGTCCATAGCTCAGAAGCTCGGGGTTGATGACGAATATGTGGCTATCAACGCTGACCGTACATTCTACGGAGAGGAGTCGTCGACGCTCGAATTGAAAAAGTCGATCGTATTCCCTCCGGTCAACCGCCGGCGGTTCAAGGAGGTCGAGGCCGAGCCCGACGTGCAGAAATGGGCTATACTCAAGACGGTGTGCGGTTTTCTCAATTCGGAGCTTGGAGGAGACTTGTTGCTGGGTGTCAATGACAACGGTTATGCCGAGGGGCTTGATGCCGATATATCCGAACTGATGCGCGAAGGACTTATAAAAGTGGCAAGCAATGACGCTTATAGCCGATATGTGCAGTCGGTTGTGGAGGACGCTTTTGTCGATGCAGACAATTCCAATCCTATTGGCGACGTTCTCGGCTCGGATATAACCTATGCCACGGAAACGAGCAGGGAAGGAAAATATGTATTGCGTGTGCGGGTCAAACCCTATACTTTCGGTCTGGTAAAGTTCAAGGATGGATCAAGGCCGGAAGGTCTGCATGACTCATACGTGCGTCAGAGCGGAAAAACGGTGCCGATGACACCGTCGCTTGCATCAAGACTGCGTGCGCAGCGCACAGCCCGCGATACGTCCGACATGGCTCTGCTGCGCAAGGCCGCCGATGAAAAGCGCGTGGCTGTGCTCAAGGGGTATGCCTCATCGTCGGGCCGATGCGACAGGCAGATCGAAGTGTATAAGATATGGGAACAGCGGCGCACGATATGCGGGTACGATATTCTGAACAAGAAGACTCGGCTGTTCAAGGTGACGCGTTGTGAGGGAGTGGAGCTTGCCGCGCAGAAGTGGAGTCGTGCGCATGGCACGACAAATCTCGATATAGACCCGTTCGGCATGAGTTTTGAACAATATAAGGCCCAGGAGATGGTGATAAGGCTTTCGGCCTATGGCTATCGGCTGCTTGTGGAGGAGTTTCCTGTCGCCGGCAAACTTGTGCAGCAGCTTCAGGCAGCGGATACCTCAGGAGCGATGTTTGAATTGCGCTGCCCGATAAGCAGCCCGGAGGGTCTTGGCCGATTCGTCATGAGTGTGCCCGGACATGCATGGATAGTGCAGGGCGACAGTCTTAAAGAATATGTGGAAGAAAAAACAAAAATACTTACGCAATGTATAGGTTGAGCCATGTTATTTCAGCTGTTGCCGCAATGTCGGTAGGCTTTGGCAGTGTATGCTGCGTCAGTCACAGTAGTTCTGATCGTGAAACGGAGAGACTGATACTTCTGTCGGGTAGCTATTCGCCTTCCGACAGCATGGGTGTCAAAGTGTGGAGTTTCGATCCGGCCTCTGGCCGCCTCACGCTGTCGGGCGGGGTGAAGGGTATAAGCAATCCGTCGTTTGTGCATGTTTCAGACGACGGGCGGCGTATATATTCAGTCGGTGAAGATGCTGCGGTGCTGTCGTCGGTCAACATGATACGTTTCGATGCCGACAGTCTGCGGATGACTCTGGAGTCGTCCGATACTATCGGCGGCGGGGCACCCTGTTATGTCAATCTGTCGCCCGATGACCGATATGTGCTTACAGCCAACTATCATGGAGGAAATGTGACGATCTATGCGCTTGATTCGGCCGGGAAGCCTGTCGGAGATCCTCAGATATTGAGTTTCGAGCATGGCGATCCATCGACACAGAGCAAGGGTGCGCCGCGGCTCCACAGCGTCACGTTCACCCCCGATTCGTCACTGCTGGTATGCGCCGATCTTGGCACAGACCGTCTGCATGTATTCCCGCTCAATGGTTCCGGAGCGAAGAACCTGGTGGATGCCAATAGGATGACAGACGTGGAGCTGAAACCGCATTCCGGGCCACGTCATATCGTCTATTCGAAACGGGGCACAGGTTATCTGATCAATGAGATCTCCGGCGAGGTCACGGTGCTTGAACGCCGCGGCGACAGTTTTGAGCCGGTGCAGTATATAGCGTCCGACACCGTCGGCGGCCACGGCAGCGGAGATATTCATCTGTCGCCCGACGAACGGTTTCTATACACATCCAATCGTCTGAAGGCCGACGGCATAGCGGTGTTTGCCATAGATTCGGCAACCGGACGGCTCACCCGCACCGGCTATATGGCCACAGGGCCTCATCCGCGCAACTTCGCGTTGTCGCCCGACGGCCGATGGCTGCTTGTGGCCTGTCGCGACAATGACCGCATAGAGGTGTATGCGCGCGACAGTCTGACCGGGCAACTCACGCCGACTGACCATTATGCCGTCACCCCCAATCCGGTGTGTCTGAAGTTTGCCGGACGGATCGCTGGTGAATGACGTTGAAGCAGGGCAGACATGATGCCCAAAAATATAGTTGCACGGTTCGGCTATTTTATGTAAATTCGCGCTGTAGGGTCATGCGGCCTCGGCTGCATGTCACGTCGCTTGACCTACGGATCAAGGATTATAACGCAATACCTTAAAAACTGAAAATATATGCCTGAAAACAAAAAAACATGTCTGCATTCGCGACATGTGGCGCAGGGAGCGCAGATGAGTCCGTTCGGCGGATTTGATATGCCCATACAGTATGAGGGCATCACCGAGGAGCACGAAGCGGTCAGAAACCGTTGCGGTGTGTTCGATGTGTCACACATGGGGGAAGTGTCCGTGACGGGACCAGATGCCGAGCGTTATATAAGCCGTCTGTTCACAAACGATGTTGCGGGAGCTGCTCCGGGCAAGATCTTCTACGGGATGATGCTCAGGGAGGATGGCGGCACGGTCGATGATCTGCTTGTCTACAAGCGTGGCGAAAACGATTTTTTTCCAGTGATCAACGCGGCCAATATCGACAAGGATCTCGATTGGATGCGGTCGCAGGCCGCCGGTTTTGACGTAGATATCGTGGACCTCAGCGATTCTATGGGCGAGCTTGCCGTGCAGGGACCGGAGTCAGAGCGCGTGATGGAGGAAGTGCTTGGTCTGCCATGCAGCGAGCTTACATTCTACACGTTCAAGGAGTTAGATAAGGATGGCAGTCATCTGATCGTGAGCCGCACGGGCTACACCGGTGAGGATGGATTCGAGATATATGCCGACCATGGGGCGATATGCCGGTTCTGGGATCAGCTTATGGATTCGGGGCGCTGCGCGCCGTGTGGTCTGGGATGTCGCGACACGTTGCGTTTCGAGGTGGGTCTTCCGCTTTATGGCGACGAACTTACCGACGAGATCACTCCGCTTGAGGCCGGACTCGGCATATTTGTGAAGCTCGACAAGGCCGGAGGCTTTGTGGGGTGCGAGGCTCTGAAGAGGCAAAAAGCCGAAGGACTGCGGCGCAAGCTCGTAGGGCTGGAGATACATGACCGCGCGATAGCCCGTCATGGTTGCGAGGTGGTGGACCGGTCCGACGGACGGGTGATAGGTCATGTCACGACCGGTTACCGCGGCATATCGGTCGACAAAAGTGTGGCTATGGCCATGATAGAGACCACATACGCCGAAAAGGGCAGTGAAGTGGCTGTGAAGGTGCGCAAGAAGACTTTCCCGGCCACAGTGACTGCAAAGAAATTCTATAGGAAGAGCTATAAAAAATAAGAATAATACCCTAAGTAAATTAATTTCAAAGAATATGAGCAAGACTTATTACAGCCGCACTCACGAATATGTGACAGTTGACGGCAATACCGGCTATATAGGAATCTCTGAGTATGCGCAGAAGGCTCTCGGCAACGTGGTGTATGTCGATATGCCCGAGGAGGGCGACGATGTGACCGCCGGTGAGGAATTCGGCGCGGTCGAGAGCGTGAAGGCGGCCAGCGATCTGATAGCTCCGGTGAGCGGAGCGGTGGTTGAGAGCAACGGGCTGCTGATCGACAATCCGCGGCTGATCAATCAGGATGCGATGGCCAACTGGATTATAAAGGTGGAGCTTTCCGATCCGGAAGAGCTGTCGGCGCTCATGGACGAGGAGGCCTACAACGCTTTCTGCGCCACAGAGGACGCCCACTGATATGACGATCCTCTCTCCACTCACACCCATACAGAGATTCTGAAATATGATCCATCATTATTTTCCACATACGGCCGATGACATCCGGGAGATGCTCGGCCGTTGCGGCATGAGTGACCTCGGCGAGCTGTATGCCGATGTTCCGGCCGACGTGCGTCTGCGGGGCGACTATAATCTTCCGAAAGGCCGTAGCGAGAAAGAGATTCGTGATTTTTTCAATGAACTCGGGCGCCACAACCGCATTCTGACGTGCTTTGCCGGCGCCGGATTCTATCACCACTACACCCCGGCGGTGATACCATATATTCTGAGCCGCTCGGAGTTTCTGACGGCATATACTCCCTATCAGCCGGAGATATCGCAGGGCACTCTGCAATATATATTCGAATATCAGTCGATGATGAGCCGGCTGACCGGCATGGAGGTGTCAAATGCGTCGATGTATGACGGTGCTACAGCTACGGCCGAGGCGATGATGATGGCCGTGAGCGCATCGCGTAAACGCGACAGGGTGCTGATCGGCGCCACGGTCAATCCGGCCGTTCGCCGTGTGGTGGCCACCTACGCCCGTTACCACGGCATAAGACTCGACGAAATAGCTGAGGCTGACGGTGTGATTCGGCGCGACGATATGGAGGCGAAGCTGGCCGATGGCGATGTGGCGGCAGTGATAGTGGCTACTCCCAATTTTTACGGTATCGCGGAGGATTATTCAGGATGGGCCGATGCGTGTCACAGATACAAGGCTCTGTTGATAATGAACTGTGTGCCTGCCGACCTTGCTCTGCTGAAGAGTCCCGGGGAGTGGGGCGCCGACATAGCCTGCGGCGATGCCCAGTCGCTGGGCATGCCGTTGCGTTACGGTGGCCCGTATCTGGGCTTTCTCTGTGCTTCGAAAGCATTGATACGCAAGATGCCCGGACGTATCGTCGGAGCTACGACCGACGCCGATGGGCACCGTACGTTTGTGCTGACGCTGCAGGCCCGCGAGCAGCATATACGCCGCGACAAGGCTACGAGCAATATATGTTCCAATCAGGGACTGATGGCTCTCCACACTGTGGTGTATCTTAGTCTGCTCGGCGACGACGGATTGCGCGAGGCGGCCATGCAGGGGCTCAACGGAGCGCATTATCTGGCTTCGCAGCTAGAGGCTACGGGACTGATGCGTATGTCGTTTCCCGCTCAGCCGTTTGTCAATGAGTTTGCCATGGATACCGACTTTGACGTGGCAGACCTCGAGGCTGCGTGCCTTGAGCAGGGTATACTGTGTGGAGTAAAGATCGCTCCCCGGAGAATATTGATCGCGGTCACGGAGATGCAGACGCGCGAGGAGATGGACCGCCTGGTAAAAACCGTCAAAAAGATGAAGTCATGAACAAGGAATATTACGGCAAGCTGATATATGAACTGTCGCGCCATGGACGGCGCGGTGCGTCGTTGCCCGACAATGCCACTCCCGATGCACTGGCGGCGATTCCGTCCGCGCTTCTCCGCATGAATGCTCCGGGGCTGCCTGAAGTCGATGAGCCTGCGGTAGTCCGGCACTATACCAATATGAGTGCCAATAATTTCGGCGTAGACACGGGATTCTATCCGTTGGGATCCTGTACAATGAAGTATAATCCGAAGATCAACGAGGAGATAGCCGGATATTCTTCGTTTGCCGATCTGCATCCGCTGCAGCCTGCATCGACGGTGCAGGGAGCTCTTGAAGCCTATTGGACTCTCCAGAAAGCATTGTCGGAGATAGGCGGCATGAGCGAGTTTACGCTTAATCCTTTTGCCGGTGCCCATGGTGAGCTAACAGGCCTGATGGTGATACGCGCCTATCATGAGTCGCGTGGCGACAGCAAGCGGGTGAAGGTGATCGTGCCGGATTCGGCTCATGGCACAAACCCGGCGTCGGCTGCAGTGGCCGGTCTGAAAGTGGTGGAGGTGAAGAGCTTCCCTGACGGCACGGTTGACATAGAGGCCTTGCGTCCGCTGCTTGACGATACGGTGGCGGCCATGATGATGACCAACCCCAATACGGCCGGCATGTTCGAGCATGGCGTGAAGGAGATAGCCGAGATGGTGCATGAGGCGGGTGCGCTGATGTATTATGACGGTGCGAATCTCAATCCGATGCTTGGCATAGCTCGTCCGGGCGACATGGGCTTTGACGTGATGCATATCAATCTTCACAAGACATTCTCCACGCCTCATGGTGGCGGCGGACCCGGCAGCGGGCCGGTGGGCGTGCGCAAAGGGCTGGAATGTTTCCTGCCTGAACCTCGGGTTTGTCGTCGGGATGATGGCACATTCGCAATCTCGGACGATAGCGGCGAGTCGCTCGGAAGTATATCGGCCACGTTGGGCAATTTTGGCGTGCAGCTCCGCGCGCTGGCATATATTATGTCGCTTGGCGCCGACGGGCTGAAGATGGCCGGCCCGCTGGCTACGCTCAATGCCAACTATGTAAAGGAGTCGCTGCGCGATCTCTATCTGTTGCCGCTCGAGGGTGTGTGCAAGCATGAGTTCGTGTTTGACGGTCTGCGTGACAAATCGACAGGCGTCACCACTCTTGATGTGGCAAAGCGGCTTCTCGACTTCGGATTTCATGCGCCTACGATATATTTCCCGCTGCTCTTCCATGAGTCGCTCATGATCGAGCCGACCGAAACGGAAAGCCGCGAAACTCTCGATGCGTTTATCGATGTCATGCGCGAGATAGCGAAGGAGGCCGTTGAAAATCCGGAGGTGGTGAAGAGCGCTCCGCATAGCACTCCGGTAAGTCGTCCGGATGATACGGCGGCCGCCCTGAATCCGGTAGTGACATATGATGATCTTAAATCTTCGGAATCATGATCCATTGCGATATAATAGTGATCGGTGCGGGTCCGGGCGGCTATGAAACGGCTGCCCGGGCGGCTGCCAATGGCCTTGACGCGATCATTGTGGAGCGTGATCAGCCCGGCGGAACGTGTCTTAACCGTGGCTGCATCCCGACAAAGGCTCTGTGCCGGTCGGCGGAGGTGGCTGTGACTGTAAGGGAGGCGTTTGATTACGGTGTGTCGACGAGTGGTTTCACTCTCGACTATGCGGCGGCGTGTGCCCGTCGCGATGCCGTGGTAGGCGAGTTGCGTCAGGGGGTGGTGACACTTCTCGGCGGTGTGAGAACGGTGGTGGGCGAGGCACGGTTTACGGGTGAGCGGACGGTGGCAGTCGGCGACGAGGTGTTTACGGCTCCCATGGTGGTCATAGCCACAGGATCGTGTCCGGCGCCATTGTGTGCCGAAGGCTCTGAACTGGCAGTCGACAGCGATCGTGTTCTGGAGATGGATCGTCTTCCTGCAGAGATAACGATCGTGGGCGGGGGAGTGATAGGCATGGAGTTTGCCTCGATATTCGCGGCTTTCGGCAGCAAGGTCAGCGTGCTTGAATATTGTCAGGAGATACTCCCGCCGTTTGACAGGGAGATCGCCAAGCGTCTGCGTATGGCCATGAAGCGCCGTGGTGTGGACGTGACCGTGCAGGCTTCGGTGAGCCGTATATCCAAAGCCGACGACGGCCGTATGTCCGTGGACTATGTCAGCAAGGGCAAAGAGCGGACTATCGTTACCGATATGGTTGTGTCGGCAGTCGGACGTCGTCCGGTGTTGCCCGAAGGACTCGACAAGGCCGGAGTGGAGTTGACCGAAAGGGGCTTTATATGGGTTGACGGGTCGATGCAGACTTCGGCGCCGGGCGTGTATGCCATTGGCGATGTCAACGGGCTGTGCATGCTCGCTCACGCGGCCGCGGCTCAGGGACGTGTGATACTCGGCGAACGTGTAGACCTGGATGTCATGCCTTCGGCAGTGTTTACCATGCCGGAATGCGCCATGGTGGGACTTACCGAGCAGCAGTGTGCTGACAACGTGACAGAATATGTCGCTGCCACGGTGACTTTCCGGTCAAATGGCAAGGCTATGGCCACGGGTGATGCCGAGGGACTCGTGAAGGTGATAGTCGGAAAAACCGACCGCCGGATTCTCGGATGCCATATATGCGGTCAGCATGCTTCGGATCTGATTCAGGAGGTGGCTGTGGCTATGGTCGCAGACGTGGATTCATCGCGGTTTGCCGCGGTGGTGCACGGTCATCCGACTCTTTCGGAATGTGTGGCAGCGGCTGTGGAAAAGGCCGACAAGGCTGCGAGAGGATCATGAGCGAGATGCATAGTCCGAAAGTCAGCGTGCTGATGATAGCCTATAATCAGGAGGCTTACATTGGTGAGGCGATCAGGGGAGTGGTGAGCCAGAAGGCGCCGTTTCCCTTCGAACTGATAGTGGCCGACGATGCGTCGACCGATTCGACGGCCGAGGTGGCTGCCGGTTGGGCTGCGCGTTATCCTGACGTGATACGGCTTGTGCGCCGGGAGACGAATCTCGGTCTGCAGGCCAATTACCTTGACGCTTATTCGAGGGCTCGCGGCGAGTATATAGCGATATGTGAGGCCGACGACTGGTGGTGTTCGCGGCATAAGCTCGCACGGCAGGCGAGGATGCTCGACGAGCATCCTGAATACGGACTCTGTTTCCACCGGGTGGTAAACTATTATCAGTCGGACGGGTCGATGTCGCTGAGTAATCCGGGGCAGCCGAGCCGTATAACACTGGAGGGTCTGGCGCGGGCCAATGTCATATCCAATCTGAGCGTAATGTATCGCGCGATTCCATACGATCGTCTGCCCGGCTGGGTGGCGTCGGTAAGACTGTTTGACTACGCGATGCATTCGCTTCACGCCGAGCGTGGTGATATAGGGTATCTGTCGCAGCCGATGGCTGTCTACCGACGTCATGACAAGGGAATATGGAGCGGTGATCTGCTGGGAGGCTGGCGGATGGCAATGGACGTGCGCGAGTGTCTGATCAGTCATTTCCATTCATCACGTCGTAGTGTGGCCGATTGTTATGCCGAATCGTATCTGGATATCGCCGCCGCAATGACAGCCGCCGGCGACGATGGAGCGCGTGAGCGCGCCATGTCGTTTTTCGACAGGCTTGGCATGGTATTCGATGGCGATGATTTTGACGAGAGAGTGAAGCAGCGTAGTAGTCGGCTGCAGTCGGCTCCCGGCTTTCTGTCGAAAATCAGGCGGCGGGTGAGCCGTCTTCTCCCTTTGCCCAGAATAAGGGGATGAAGGGGAATTCTCTATGAATACTGATGAAAATCAAGACGCTGTGCCAGAAATCGATGTTATGACACAGCGTCCGTTCATACTAAAAAATGGTGCGGGCGTGGCCTGAAGGGCGCCTGCCTGCTTTACAATCCGGTCATTCTACCGGTATTTTTGCTATGCGGCGGTCGTGGCGTCCGCCTTCGTAGGGTTCGGCTATGAATGAGTCGAGCATCTCCAGTGCGAGCGACTGGTCAATGAAGCGTGCCGGAAGTACGAGCACGTTGGCATTGTTGTGGGCGCGTGCCAGTCGTGCCAGTTCAGGGGTCCAGCAGATGGCTGCGCGGATGCTCTGGTGCTTGTTGAGCGTCATGGCAATGCCGTTGCCTGATCCGCACATGGCCACTCCAAACGAGGCGTCTCCTGACTCGATGGCTTTGGCGCAGGGATGGGCATAGTCGGGATAGTCGCAAGAGGCTTCGGAGTCGGTGCCGAAATCCCTTACTTCATATCCGAGATTGGAGAGTCGGCGGATGATGGTCTGTTTCAGCTGGTAGCCGGCGTGGTCGGAGCATACGGCGACTACGGCGGGAGGTGTGGGGAGCTGTGTCATTTTGTTGTCGGTTGTTGTTAGTTCTGCAAAATTACGAAATTTTGTGGAACAACTGCTGATGTCGGTCAACAAACGCAGAGATGCGCAGGTGGTGGTAGCTATAGGTATTGAGATCTAAATGCTACGGCTGCTGTTTCTTTCGTCCGGCAACATATAGCTTTACGATATCTTCGTATTTGTAAGGAGTATATAGG
>NZ_PUED01000077.1 GCF_003024925.1 Paramuribaculum intestinale | reverse complement strand
ATATTATCAAGCAACACATTTATCATGAACCGTGATACTTCGGTTAATCGGTCATCGTCACATTGGATAATCGATACATTGGATAATATGATAATGAGCCATTGGACAATAAGTCATCGGGTAATGGAGCATTGGATAATCAGACAATCGAGTCATTAAGATATTGTATCATCAAGGTATCAGTTCATCAAATCATCAAGCAATCATTATACCAAGTCATATAGTCTTCATTGTATCAGATATTCAATCAACCAATCTATCAAACCATAATATCTTAAAAAGTTAATCTCTATGCCGGATAAAAAATCCATCACTATTAAAATACGTGTCGATGCGCAGACCCACGCAGAAATGCAGTCAAGAGCCGACCGATACACCGACGGTAATCTGAGTGCGTTTGTACGTTGTGCCACACTCAAATATGAAGAGCAGCCGATGGCTGACCGAGACAATCCCCGTATGATTGCTTTGATCAAGTCCGCTATCAAGCTCATCGAAAGAACCGGCACCAACACCAATCAGGTTGCGAAGCACATCAACGAGCAGCAGAAAATGAATCCTTACTCGTTGCGGTCGGCAGATCTTCTTCCCTTCGGTCAGTTTTGCGAGGGTACAGAAAAAATCCGGCAGATGCTGACATACCTCTATAACATGATAATTTCAGGAAAATGATAGTCAAGAAGCTCAACGATGTGTCCGGCGGCGGTTTCCCCGGCGCTCGATATAACGAGAAGAAGATTGCTGATGGCGTGGCAACCCTTATGGCGATGGAGAACGTCAGCGAGGCGTTGCGTCACAATATCGAGACGCTGCACCGCTTCGGCCTTGATGCCTCGGCTGAAGTCGAAAGGTATATGAAAGAAAACTCTAAGACCTACGGCAATACAAAGACAACACGTTTCCAGTTCCACGTGTCGGCCTCTGTGAAAGGACGCGCCATGTCGCCGGAAGAACTTACCGACTTTGCGCGTGAACTTATGGAGGGTATGGGCTATGCCCGTCAGCCGTATTTTGTTTACGCCCACCACGATACCGGTAATAACCATGTGCATATTCTCTCGACGAGAATAAAGCCTAACGGTTATGCCATTTCTGACCATCAGGACAGGCGCAGGCTTAACGAGTGCGCAAATCGCATACTCTCTCCTGACATCAAGAAAGATATTGACCGAATTCTCGGCTACGACTACGAAACGGAGGGGCAGTTTGCCAATATCGTCAAGACTCACGGCTACAAGATAGAGAAATCGCTCGACGGCTACCGACTGTTCAAGTGTGGAGGCAATGCTGGAAATATCGCCATCGGCGACATTCTCAATCGAATCACCAGAAACAGCCCCAAGCGCAAAGACCGCGCTACGCAGCTTCGTGCCATAATCCGGAAATACAAGAGCGAGATAGCCGAGGGAAAATGTCAAAGTGTCGATAATGTCAAAGTGTCAAAAGGTAAGAAACGAAAGCCGGTAAAGGCAAAACTCAACACTGACATCCGCAAAATACTTGATAACCACGGCAAGCCGTTGAGCGAGGAGAACTGCCAGCGCATACAGACTCTCATTGATGCTCTCAAGACAAAGTTTGGCATAGACATCAGTTTCCAGAAGGACAAGGGCGGCAGGGTGAGAGGCTACAGTATAATCGACCATGCTGAAAAGATAGCCTTCGACGGCAGTAAGGTGATGAAACTGTCGGAGCTTATTGATTTCGCCATCAAGCCACAGAGGAAACCATCGTCGCTTGACGTGTACCGCGACCTGTTCACTGTCGAGGTGGGCAAAGACAGCAGAGGAAACTATATGCTCATCAATGTCAAAGACGGCTCGACGTACCGCAAGCCAATCTCTCCGAGACAGTACGCATGGTATAACGGCGTGAAAGACGACGAGCGCGAAGATGTAGGCCTGACAATAGCGGCCACGATGTTCTCCGAGGAGATACTGACCGAATATCTCATGCGCTATCCGATACACAACCATCAAGAGAGAATAAAAGGCATAGCCGTTGTCAAACATAGAAACGGCAACTATTGCCTCCTCGCTGCCTTGACTGACGGCTATATGCCTTTGATAGAATTAACTTCGGAGGAGGAAGCCAAGTTCCGCTCTCTACATGCCGATGAACAAGCAAGACAAGACTTCCTGATGTCAATAGCCATGCTGCATCTTACTCGAAAGGATGCCGAGGCGGTTAAAGACAGGATAAAACAGAATACCCAGTCCAAAGCCGGAGTCCGTATTCTCCCTTCCCGTCCACAGGACTACTCCCCGGAAATCTCGCAAGTGTTCACATTCAATCTTGCCAACGCACTATCTTCCCTCAATGTCAGTTCCGGCTCATCCGGCTACAAGCGCGAGCACGAAGTCGGCAACCGCTCCCGCTACGACGACATCGACAACCGTCAGTCCGGCACCCGACTTACAATGTAAGAATGAAGTAGTGACTATCTCAGCGCACCACGCCGGTAGTCACTATTATTTTGCAGAGAATTTAATGTAGAATTTAATTGGGTTTAGAATTAAACGCTACTTTTTAATACAGTTTAATCAAGCCGATTTATCGTGGTTTATAGCGATTTAGATAGTGACTATTGTAGTGACTACGCCCTGTAGTGACTAAAAGAAAAATCGCCAACTCTGTAAGAATTAGCGATTTAATCTTTGCTTGGGTGGTGCCACCAGGAATCGAACCGGGGACACAAGGATTTTCAGTCCTTTGCTCTACCAACTGAGCTATGGCACCGTCTGGGTTTGCATTAGGGGTTTCTCCCGTTTTGCGTTGCAAAGGTATGGACTTTTTTTGGATTGTGCAAATATTTGATGTGTTTTATTGAAAAAAGTCGAAAAAAAATCAGTAACACAACAACAATCTATGCAATCATTCGAATTCAATACGCTTCAACAAAACGATATAATCCACACATATACAGTGCAATATAAATCAATTATCGAAGCAAACATACCCTCATAAACCACCGCCGAAGACAATTGCCTAAGCAAGCAGATCATCACACCGAAAATGCTAACATCACAATCAAAGACACTCACCGAAGCATATAGTCGTACATAGATCACTGAAACAGTGAATGATTTAATGGCCACCAAGCATATAACCACGCACAATCATCCAGATCAGAATGCACTATAGTTCACCAAGCATATTCACTGCGACGGGAATGCATTAGGGATCGCATTAGAAGATGATTGAGGGAAGCATTAGAGTATGCATTAGATGAAGCGCACAGTCGGGCAACCGTTAAGCAGCATTATATTTTGACGTGGTTCTTACATAGCGACGCTATTGCTATAGCAAAAATCGCGCCAGCCAGAAGTCGCAAAGTCCGCATAATATCAGCATAACGCCGACACAACGCAAGCGCGATATAATCCTGAACATCAGCGCACTATCAGAGCCGTGGCCATAGCGGCAATTCCTTCTTTGCGCCCGGTAAAACCGAGCCGCTCGGTAGTAGTGGCTTTGACCGAAACTCTATCAATATCAACACCCAGATCTTCTGCCACATTGCGACGCATCTGCTCTATACAGGGCGACAATTTCGGAGCTTGAGCTATGATAGTAATATCGACATTAGATACAGAATAATGTTCGGCACCGATAATCTCCACCACCCTGCGCAGCAGCACACGTGAGTCGGCTCCGGCATAACTCTGGTCGCTGTCGGGAAAATGATAACCGATGTCGCGCATAGCGGCCGCTCCGAGCAGAGCATCGGCAAGCGCGTGGAGCGCAACGTCGGCATCGCTATGTCCGAGAAGCCCCTTTTCGTGAGATATCTCCACGCCGCACAAAATCAGCTTGCGTCCTTCGGCAAAAGCGTGGACATCATAGCCCAGTCCGCTACGTATATCAGGCAGTTGTTGCATAAAGTAAAATATCCAGTTTGGTTGAAATCATTAACATCATTAATCCGTGACTGACTGCAAGCCAATGATCGCGATCAGCGGCGTCCGAATATCTCCCGCAGGCCGTCCATATCAAAGGTCAGAGTGAAACGTAGCGTCTGATCGAGCGGTGATGTCTGAGCCGTAGCTATCATATACGACGCATCTATGCGTAGCACATTGAACGAAAAACCAGCGCCCATGCCGAAATACTGACGGTTGCCTTTCATTGCGTGCTCATGGAAATACCCTGCACGAAGAAAAAACTGCTGATTGTAGGCATATTCGGCTCCGAGCGACCAGTTGATCTCCTTCAGCTCCTCGCTAAAACCGCCGGGCGCGTCGGAAAACGACTTGAAAATACCCGTGATCGGCGACATATTCTCCCATCGCTCCAGAGCGTCGAGATATTCGCGCTGTCCGTCGGGCGTCGACGTGTCATAGTCGGCCTCACGCGGGCGTGTCGGCACCAACAGTTTGTTAAGATCAAGCCCGAACGTCAGATTATGGTAGTCGGCCAACGGAAAGGTGAACGCAGTGCCAAGTCGCAGATTTGTCGGAAGAAAAGCCGGATCGTTGCCGTGATCATACGACACCTTCGTGCCTATATTGGAAACGTTCCATCCCCACGACCACTGACACTCATTACGGCCTATCACAGGATATGTGGTGTAGTAGCCCGATATATCGGCCGAAAAAGCCGACGCTCCGGTCGACAGATCACCTGAATATGACGACGAGAATCCAAGGTCGGAATATATGTATCTCAGCACCACGCCCATTGAAAACTTCTCCGACAGTTTGCGGGAATAGCCCACATCCACCGACATCTCGTAGGGATTAAGCGTCTGAGCCGATCCGGTCACTTCCGATCCGGTGGTAACCTCTCCGAGCGAGAAGTAGCGCAACGTGGCGCTGACTGCCTGATTGTCGTCGCGCCCGATCTTCCAGTAGCCCGAAAGATTGGCAAGGAATATATCGTTTACTATCTTGCGGAGCCACGGAGTGTAGCTGGCCGAAGCGCCTGCCTCGCTATATGCAAACGCATATTTCGACGGGTTCCAGAACTGCGAATTGGCGTCGGGCTCTGTCGCCGCGCCGAGGTCGCCCATCGAGGCTCCACGCGCATCCGGTGCTATAGCGAGCGAATTGACACCGGTCTGCACCGGATTGAAATCATTCTTATCCTGTGCGGCAGCGGTAGCCATAACTGTCATGACTGCGACAGCTGCCGATATAAAATGCAAGTGATTCATATTATGAATAACTTTCCGGAAGGCGTTTTATTGTGTGAGCCGGCTGTCATTATCACCGCACTC
Source organism: Paramuribaculum intestinale (assembly GCF_003024925.1). GTDB lineage: Bacteria > Bacteroidota > Bacteroidia > Bacteroidales > Muribaculaceae > Paramuribaculum > Paramuribaculum intestinale. The sequence continues at coordinate 7,181 of NZ_PUED01000077.1, read as the reverse complement.
TCACAGACAGCGCCGGCTCTTCATCCACGTCCACTCTCAGATCATCACCGGCCTTCACGCCTACGACCCACGGCAGAAACGCCGCGACTATCACATCACCAGTCTTCAAAGTGGCATAACGGCTCACCGCTGCGACAGTCTGCTCCACAGCTATATCGCCAAGCCCGACATCGCACACCGAATCTTCCAGCTTGATCCCTATCGCCTCACCATCGGGCACCGGACGCCACGTTCCGAGAGCCATACAGTTGTCAAACAGCCCGCCCCACGCCTCATCTCCGGCCGCTCCCTCAGGCATCAGCTGCATGCATAGACAAAACGCATCGACGTATCGCCCCACAAAACGCGGAGCTATATCCTTGCCCAGACGCGATATTCTGAACGCAAGCCCGATACGTGCCCGCCACGACGGTGCGAAATCGGGCAGAAACAAGGGGCGCCCCGCCCCCACCATCGCCGAGTCTGCGATAAGCTGCATCCGCGGCGCGGTTTCCACGCAATCGCTCGGATGGCGTAAAACAGCAATAGCCTTCATCGTGTCAAGTCTGGATTATTTGCATTTATACGATTATACATCACCGCCAGATGAGCATAGATCGACGTGTTCTGTATCACAATATTCTCAGGAGCCAGCAGACGGCATGGGGTGAAATTCCACAGCGCGCTCACTCCGGCATCGATCAGAGTGTCGGCCACAGCCTGAGCCTGCTCCACCGGCACCGCTATCACACCGATCTCGGCCTGCATGTCGGCGCGCACCTCCGCCGCCTGCGTAATGTCAAACACCGGCACACCCGATATAATCGTCCCTATAATGGAGCGCTCCACATCGAAACCGGCCACGATATCGAGCCCGTAGCGCTGCAGTCCAGAATCGGCGATAAGCGCCGCCCCAAGCGACCCCACTCCAGCTATGACGGCATTGTGCTGTCGGTCAAACCCCAGAAAACTCCTCAGTTCGCGCTCCAGCTCCACCACCTCGTAGCCTATGCGCGTCTTGCCGCGCACGTTGACAAACGACAGATCCTTCGCCACCATCGACGCGTCGAGATGTATACCTCGGGCTATGGCCGTCGAACTGACATAGGCCACCCGCCTCACCTTAAGCAGACTGACGTAGGCAAGATACCATGGCAGACGGCTCAATGTCGGCTCCGGCAGCACATCGTGGGATGAAACTATTCTTGTATCGGCCATAGTCAGTATCAATAAGCTGTGCGATCGCTGTTGCGGCGCAGGCGGCTGTTGTTCAATCCGCTGTTGCGCCTCACCCCCGTATTGCGGTTCACGCCGCCGGCCGACGAATCATACTCATCATATTCGTCGTCCTCCTCATCTTCCCGGCTGTTTTTCTCTCCGGGTTTCGGCTTCGGCTTGTTTTTCTTTATATCAAGGGGCTTCTGCGCATCCAGCGGAAGCTCATACACGTTCCAGTTCTGCACCATATCCCAGCGCTGCTTCAGAGGCAGTTTTTTCGGGAAATAGTACACCTCTTCAGGTTGCACTCCCTCGGTGAGCGAACCGCTGTCGTACTGTCCGTTGCCATTACTGTCTATAAACAGACGCGCATAATACGTATTGGGCAGCACATGGTCAAACACTGCCTTGCCATCCGCCACGGGACGTCGCCGCAACGGCTTGTCGGCCGACGACAGCAACTCCACCACCGCCGGCACGGAATCAAGACCTGCCACATTGAACGTGATGGTCGAATAATCGCTCTCTTTCCTGACACTGAACGTCTGGCTGAACGGAGCATTGCCCTGCTTGTACACGCCCATGGCCGCAAGCGAGTCTATCTCAAGTTTATAAGTAGCCCCAGGCTCCCATTCATAGGAAGCCACATATTGCATCGGACGCAGATCGCCGTCGCGGTCAAACATCGGCGGCTCCACCTCCACCCAAGTGGTGTCATTGTCCTTCACAAGCAGATGCACGCCATTCATATCCAGCGACTCAAGCGGCTGCGAAAACGTAAGCCCGATAGGCTGGAACACATCGTAGACCGACGAGCTGTTCATCCTGACAGTCAGGAACACCGGCTTGGGAGTCGTGTCCACTTCCTCGCCGCGCTTACGGCGCTCTTCCCACTCCTTGAGCTGCTTTTTGCGCTCCTGCTCCTCCCGGCGAAGCCTCTGCCGCAGCCCTCTGACCATCAGCTGCAGAGTGTCGGTCTGCGGCGACAGCTGATCGAGCGAATCAGTGCGCAGATATGTAGCCCTCAATGCTATCGTGTCCTGCATGATCAGTGTCGAATCCGTCAGCCAGTATTGGAGCGTGTCGAGTGTGGCCGAACCGTTGATCACAGCCATATCGGCCAGCTTTCGTCCGGCATAAGGCCCGTTTATCACTGTCAATTCGGGCAGGGCATCGGCGTGAGCCCCCATTTCGAGTTCGATCAGGTGACGGTCGGGGCGCTCGTTCTTCACGAGATACTGCGGCCGGTAATTCTCATTAAACCATGTCAGCAACACATCGTCGGGAGCATAGACCGCCGCCGGACGCATCACAATCGAATCCGATCCGTCGGCTGCCTCAAGAGTGTCGGCTGCCACGCCTTCGCTGACGCTCGGCACGATCACCTCCGACAGGAAGGCGACATCCTCGGAACGATCCCAGTGATAGTCGCGGTTGTTGTCGTTGACAGCATATACGCGATACGATCCCGGAGCCAGATTACGGATAGTAAACTGTCCGAGCTGATTGGTCTTCGTGATGCGGTCAAACGGGAGTGTCATTATCGCCGTATCCGACAGATTGGCGTATGCACCTACGAGCATTCCCTGAGCCGGCTCGAGATTTTCGGCACACAACACCATGCCGGAAATCTGCAGAGTGTCGATATGCGGGCCTGTCGAGAATGCAAACGAGAAACCATCGATGGGATTTCCCTCGTTGAGATCAGATATCGCATCGGAGAACTCCACCGTGTAGGTAGTGTTGGACTTCATTGAGTCGCGAAGCTCCACATCGATTCGTCGTCCGGCAGCCATCACCAGCGGCGTAGTACGCTGCGCCGGCGATATGACCACCTTGCTCATCGGGTCGGTCACCTGCACGTTCTCGTCAAACAGTATCGAGATCTTGGAACGGCTCACATTGACCTCGCCCGGAGCCGGGGTGCTGTTCACAAACACCGGCGGATCCACATCGCGCGGACCGCCCTGCGGCCTGCCCATACTGGCGCAGGCCGCCAAGAGCGAAGCTGCAACAGCGGCCACAAGCCAGCGCATATTATGTAGGGTCGACAGTTTCATCTATTTTTCAAAACGTCGCAAAGATAATAATTTTTTCCAACACCCGACACCGCAGACAGCCCTGCGCCAAAGCCGCATATCACTTTTTAACAGTCGAATCCGTCTTAAGAGCACGCTCTAAAACCCACAAATATCCCTGTGGGGCAAAAAACACAGCTCAACAACGACCGATTTTTGAAAAATATTTGCGATATTTGCACATTGAATTCTTCAACGCTACAAAAACCAATAATCTCACAATACAATATGAAGAAAAGTGCATTGCAGATAGCCCGCGCGGCTTATCAACCCAAACTGCCCGTCACACTCACCGGCGCAGTCAAAGCCGTAGAAGGCGCACCCACCCAGTCGGTAGCCGATCAGGACGACATCAAAAAACTGTTCCCCAACACATACGGAATGCCGGAGCTTCGATTTGAGAAGAACCCCGCCCCCGCCCCCGGCAAACCGTTCAACGTGGGAGTGATACTCTCCGGCGGACAGGCTCCCGGCGGCCACAACGTCATCTGCGGCCTTTTCGACGGCATCAAGAAGATCAACAAAGACAGCCGTCTTTACGGTTTCCTCATGGGTCCCGGCGGACTCGTCGACCACCAGTACAAGGAACTGACATCCGACATCATCGACGAATATCGCAACACCGGCGGATTCGACATCATCGGCTCAGGCCGCACCAAGCTCGAAAAGAAAGAGCAGTTCGACAAAGGCCTTGAAATCCTCAAGCAGCTCGACATCAAGGCTCTCGTGATCATCGGCGGCGACGACTCCAACACCAATGCCGCCGTGCTTGCCGAATACTACAAGAACATCGGCGCCGGAGTGCAGGTGATCGGCTGCCCCAAGACCATCGACGGCGACCTCAAGAACGAAGTCGTGGAGGCATCGTTCGGATTCGACACCGCCACCAAAGTATATTCCGAGCTTATCGGCAACATACAGCGCGACTGCTTCTCGGCCAAGAAATACTGGCACTTCATCAAACTCATGGGTCGCTCCGCATCGCACATCGCTCTCGAATGCGCACTTCAGACACAGCCCAACGTCTGCATCATCTCCGAGGAGGTCGAGGCCAAAAACCAGACCCTTCAGGATGTTGTCGACTATATAGCCGGCATCGTCGCCGCACGCGCAAAGCAGGGCAACAACTTCGGCACAGTCCTCATTCCTGAGGGACTCATCGAGTTCATCCCCGCCATGAAGAGCCTCATTGCCGAGCTCAACGACCTGCTCGCCAAGACACCCGACTTCGCCCAGAAGACCACTGCCGAACAGCGCGAATTCCTATCGGCCAACCTCTCGAAGGCCAACGCCGAAACATTCATCTCGCTTCCCGAAGGCGTGGCACGCCAGCTCACGCTCGACCGCGACCCCCACGGCAACGTACAGGTGTCGCTCATCGAAACCGAGAAACTCCTCTCCGAGATGGTCGGACGCCGTCTCGCCAAGATGAAGGCCGAAGGCAGCTACGACGGCAAATTCTCTGCCCTCCACCACTTCTTCGGCTACGAAGGACGCTGCGCGGCTCCCTCCAACTTCGACGCCGACTACTGCTACGCACTCGGCTATAACGCCGCGTGCCTCATCAACGCAGGCGTCACCGGCTACATCTCCAGCCTCCGCAACCTCACCAAGCCCTCCGTGCAGTGGCTTGCCGGCGGTGTGCCCATCTCGATGATGTTCAACATGGAGCGCCGTCACGGAGAGATGAAGCCCGTGATACAGAAAGCGCTCGTGCGCCTCGACGGCACTCCGTTCCAGCGTTTTGCCGCCAAGCGCGACGACTGGGCCATCAACACCCAGTACGTGTTCCCCGGCCCGATCCAGTATTTCGGTCCCGCCGAAGTATGCGATCAGCCCACTCTCACACTCCACTACGAGCATCTCGACAAATAATTCAGTCATAACGATAACCAGCCAAAGACCGGTCTAAGATGGACAACGTCAACATTCCGCCCCTGAAATTCACGCCGATACTGAAAAGCGTGGTGTGGGGAGGCGAAAAGATAGCCCCGTTCAAAGGGATCGTCACCGACCAGAAAAACATCGGCGAAAGCTGGGAGATATCAGGCGTCAGAGGCAACGAGTCCGTTGTAGTCAACGGACCCGATGCCGGCCTGACCCTCACCCGGATGATCGAGAAGTACGGAGCCGACCTCGTAGGCAGCCACGTCTACAAGCGATTCGGCAACACATTCCCGCTGCTCATCAAGATCATCGATGCCGCCGGCGATCTCTCCCTGCAGGTTCATCCCGACGACGAGCTTGCACGCCGCCGCCACAACTCGCTCGGCAAGACCGAGATGTGGTATATAGTCGACACCGACCCCGACGCCGCCATCGTAAGCGGACTCTCGGCGGAGATCACCCCCGACGAATATGCGGCAAAAGTGGCCGACAACACGCTGCTCGACGTAGTGGCTCACCACACCTCCCATCCCGGCGACGTATTCTTCCTGCCCGCAGGACGCATACACGCCATCGGAGCGGGCAACCTGCTCGTGGAGGTGCAGGAAACATCCGACGTCACCTACCGCATCTACGACTACGGACGCATCGACGCCACCACCGGAAAACCGAGGCAGCTCCATGTCGAAGAGGCCAAGGACGCTATCGACTACAAAGTCTACCCGTCGTACACCTCCACACCCACCGATCTTGGCAACGGCATCGAAGAGCTTGTGCAGTGCGACCACTTCACAGTCTACGCCCTGACCATCGACGGCGAGCACGTTTTCAGGCCGGTAGTCGACTCCTTCTCCACACTGACATGTATCGAGGGAGAGATGACCGTGACGGACTCCAACGGCTGCAGCGTCAGCCTCCGTCGCGGCGAGAGCGCGCTCATGCCTGCCTGTCACAAAGAGTTTGTCATCAGCGGCAAGGGGCGCGTCATCGACGCCCACAGCTGACCGACAGCCTCATGAACGACAACGCCGTGTCAGCCCCATCGGCTCTTGACACGGCGTTTCCTTTTATATACCATCCGCCCCCGAGGAGGTGGGGATCGGAGAAAATGTCGACTCTCTGACGCTTGCCTCGTGGATAGAGGATTTCGAGATGGTCTACTGACGGGGGGCTCTGAACATATCGACGCCTGTCGGCGTTGACTTTTATGACCGCCGGCATCGTTGCCGGCGGTCATATCAACGTAAACAGTCATGAAACTTGCCGAAGCCCTACAGATACGCGCCGACCTGCAGCGCCGCATAGCGCAGATGCCCATGAGGCTCGCCAACAATGCCAAAGTGCAGGAGGGATCGATGCCGGCCGAAGAGCCTGCGCGGCTGCTCGAGGAGCTGCGCCGTCTGCTCGACGAGCTCGACGACATCACCGTGAGGATCAATCTGGCCAACAGCCGCCAGATAGACTACACTACCACAATGACGGCGCTGCTCGCCCGCCGCGAGACGCTGCGGCGCCATGCCGACATAATGCGAGGATTTCTCAACGCGGCGAGCGATCTGACTCCGCGCCACACTCTGACGGAGATACGCGTGGTGAGCACGGTCGACGTGGCGGCGCTGCGCAAGGAGTGCGACGCGCTGTCGAAGCAGCTGCGCGAGCTCGAGATCAGAATACAGTCGCTCAACTGGACCATAGAGCTTGACTGAACCGCCCCATAGCCGGGGGGGGGGACAAGCAAGGCTGCGCGCGCCGGAGGCGATCGTCGAAAACCCCAACGATTATAATCGCCCCCCATGGGGCGATGGCCGAAGGAGGCTGCGGTGACGGCCTCATGAATTCTCACAGATCAGTCACAGCACACCGCACACCCGCACGCCGCACATCTCACACCCTGCATCACCACGACTTTGATCCGGCGGGCGCGCAGCCTGTCTACCCCCCGGCTTTTTCCTTACAATCGCAAACCGATGACGCACGCCTCAGGCGAGATCCACCACCGTGATGCCGGTGCCGCCAAAC
>NZ_PUED01000076.1 GCF_003024925.1 Paramuribaculum intestinale | reverse complement strand
CAACACCTCGGAGGTCAGCACACAGCTTGCCGCGGTGCTCAACTCGCTGATCAAGCCGTCATCGGAGGCGAGCAAGGCGGCCGAGGCTATGGGGATCCGCTTTGACGCAGCCTCGGTCAAGGCTGCGGGTGGTTTTGCCAATTTTTTGACGCAGCTCGATACATCGGTACAGGCGTATGCGGCCAAGTCGGGACAGCTGTCGGAGACGATCTACGGTCAGTTGTTTGGCAGTGCCGAGGCGCTGCGCCTGCTGGGCTCGCTAACCGGCGAGCAAAAGGATGTCTTCGCGGCCAATATACAGGCGATGGCAGACAGTACAGGCGCTATCGACGAGGCATTTGAGATTATGAGCGAGTCAAATGACTCGTTTGCTCAAAAACTCAACAATGCGATAGCGTCGATGACCGACTGGGCGGGGTCTGCGGCAAAGGTGGCCGGCCCGGTGCTAGACCTTACCGCTAACGCCGGGATGGCGGTAATGAGTATCGCACAACTCGCAAAGGGGATGCGGCTCGCCAAGGTGGCGTCTGCGGCATGGACAGCCGTACAGCATCCGCTCAATGCCGCAATATCTGCAAACCCGATCGGCCTGATGGTGATGGCTATTGCGGCTCTCGTTGCCGCGATAGTGTATGCCTACAACAACTGTGAGGAGTTTCGGCAGTCGTGCGACCGGATGTGGGCGACTGTCAAGGATGTCGCCGAGGTTATATGGGCGCTACTGGTCAAGGCGTTTAACGCGGTTTATCCGATAATCAAGGATGTAGCCGAGGTTGTATGGTCGCTGTTGGTCAAGGCGTTTGAGGCGCTCTATGAGATCCACACAAAGATCGTGGGAGCTGTGATGGACTACCTGGCGCCGGCGTTTGACAAGCTCTCGAGCGCCGTTAAGACGGCGTGGGAGTGGGTGCGTCGCCTGTCGGGTGTCGATGAGGCTGATCAGCTCGAGGCGGCCGGCAATGCAGCCAAGGGCGCAGCCGCGGCCGTCACCGGCTACGGTGAGGCAGTCGAAGAGGCGGCCGACAAGGCCGAGGAGGCTGGCAAAAAGACTGTCAACGGCCTCAACGGAGGTGGTCCGACCAACCCTCCCAAATACGACGGCAAAAGCCTTATAGCCAATGCCAGGACGTATAATGAGCTCGCCAACAATATCACCTACTATGAGAGTAAGCTCAAAAATCTCGCGCCATCACAGGAGGCGGAGATCACCCGCATATCCCGGGCTGTCGCAGGTCTAAAGCGTCAGCAGGAGGCGATCAAGGCGCTGCAGGCGGCTGCCGAGATGCCGGAGGATCCGCGCTCCATGGCGGACATCAATAAGGCTATCTCGATCAAAAAGGCACAGCTGCAGCTCGAGCCTGACCCCGGCGCGCAGGTCCGGATAAACCGCGAGATCAAGGCGCTGGAGCGACAGCTTAAGATCATCGAGATCCGTCTGGAGACAAAGCCGCTTAAGGCTGATCAGATCATCCCGGCGACGCCTGACCATGGCGCAAAAATAGACTTGAGCAAATATGGCGTCACTCCGCCGGATCTGTCAAAGATCAAGTTACCGGGCGCCGATCAGATCCTCGGCGACGGACATGAGCGCAAAAAACAGGAGATCGAGGGGCTGGTACCCGTATCGCGGCTTGCGCAGCAGGGACTCGGCGGCGTGAGCGACATGCTCCAATCCGTAACCCGGCTCACCGGCGAGAGTGCCGGCGCATGGCTCCAGTGGGGCGCCTCCGTCCTCGATGCCTGCTCCAGGGCGCTGCCCGCTATTATGGCCGTGGCAGCCGGCAATGCCGCCAACAGCGCCGCGCAGACTCCCGTCGTGGGATGGATCCTCGCCGGAGCGGCTATAGCCGGGGTGCTCGCGTCATTTGCGGCAATCCCAAAATTTGCAGATGGCGGTATAGCCTACGGCCCGACTCTCGGCCTGTTTGGCGAGTATGCCGGCGCCTCCAATAATCCGGAGGTGGTGGCGCCGCTCGATAAGCTGCGCTCCCTGATCAATCCGGCGGGAGGTGTCATGGCCGGCCGCGTGGAGTTTGTGATCGATGGCCGCAGGCTGGTGGGAGTCCTTAACAATGTCAACAGATACAACGAGCGTACACGATGAGCAAGACACTGACATATTACACGGAGTTTGGCAATCGCCCGGCGATCCATGCCGGACGCGAGGCGTGCTACCGTATCGAGATATGGGGAGAGGGCAATAACGTCGCCAGAGAGATCAGTGTGGATTTTGACGCTCCGGCCATGATCGAGTGGGCGGAGGTGGCCAAGCTTGATCCGGTGCAGGGATCCGCTCTGACGCTGCGCCTTGTCTCGGAGAGCGACCGGGAGTTTGTGGGGCTGTACACCGTGGAGGAGGGCGCATGGCGCGTCGATATATACCGCAACGACGATCTGTACTGGCGCGGATCTATCGACACGGAGCTGTACGAGGAGCCATACTCTACGTCGAGCGGCTACGTGGTGGAGGTCACGGCGTCAGATCTCGGCCCGGCCGACCGCACCGATTTCGACTTGACCGGCCGCCATACCATAGAGGATGTTATCCGTCATTGCCTGTTATGCACTGCAATAGCCGACATGGAGCAGGCTATATCGATCAGCACGTCGCTGCCTGACGCCAAAGAGCCATTGTCGCTATCGGATCTGTATGTCAACACCGCCAATTTTTACGACGAGGATGGCGAGCCCATGACATGCCGCGAGGTGCTCGAGGAGGTGTTGAGACCGTTTGCTCTCCGCCTTGTGCAGCGCAATGGCGTGGTACATATATTTGACCTCAACGCGGCGTCCGCCTGGCCGTCGACGGAGGTCTGCTGGATCAGCAATGACGCCCGGATGGGTGTCGATGTGACCTATAATAAGGTCAAGGTGCTGCTGTCGACCTACTCCGACGCCAATGGCTGTGACGGATCCCTCGAGCATGACGAGGTGCTTAAGGGATCGGCCGGAGATCTGTACTACACCGGTGAGCGCGATCACCAGGCGATAGGATCGCCGGGGTTTAGGGTGGCCTCCGGACAGGAGCAACATCCGCAGCTCGAGATATGCAATGGTGCGCTGGTGTGCCGCATGGATGCGGAATGGAGCGGCAGCGATACCGCCGGGGTCGTGTGGCAATACATGGGGCTCAAGGCGCTCGGATCCGGCTATCAGTGTATGATCACGCGAGATGGCGACAACTGGCCGACTGCCATGACATCGGGTACGTTTGTCCCGATCGCCAAGACGCGGCGCCATCTGTCATTAGATCCGTATCAGCCTGTGTATGTAGGATCATCGGCGGGCGGCGAAGTCTATACCGGGGCGCAGCTCCGGGTGTCGCTCGACCTGCTCCTCGACACTCGCTACAATCCGTTTGAGGATGCGGGCGCCGACAATGGCGGCACGCAATACGGCAAGGCGCTCGACATCCCGGCGTCTGTGCGTATCCCCGTGCAGATCGTGTGCCGCAATATCGATGGCGAGATCGCATACCTGTACAATAACGACAGCTTTGTCAGCTCCTACTCCTACACCGGCGGAGAGGGGCAATGGATACCCTATACAGCCGCCGATTTAGCTAAAAACATCTGTTGGCTACAGTATTACGATTGGGACGACTGGAATGGTAAATCGCCTGTAGGAGGATGGGTTGCAAACCGTCAGAGTATCGGCGATCCAAAGGCTACGACCAAGACTATGAAAAAGCGCGGCGACGGCTATTATATCCCCATGCCGCCGTGTGTGGGGTCTGTTGAGCTGTGGGTCGGCAAGGGGTTTGGCGTCATTGTCGATGGGTCAGATGGGTGGCTGCCAAATACAGCAGTACGGCAGTCTGACGCATGGGATAAGTTTGTCAGCCATTTGCGGTGGCTGGCCTACCGTAATCCCAAAATCGACCTCGTCAAATCGAGCGGCAAGGATCTGACCGGGAGCGATCTCGAGGATAGTGCATATATAGTGCGGACTGCAAAGGAGGAGCTGTCTATCGATACGATCGTAGGTACTCCGGGTGACCGGGCGCTCCCTACGTCAAGAGCTATGATGACACTCGGCGACGGGCGGCAGATCCGACGCATGACCCGCGCCGGAGTCACCGACCGCATCGAGCGGCTGCTGATCGGCACGGCATACAGCCAGTATGCCGGACACAATACGGTGCTGAGCGGCACGGCGGAGCTTGTGCCGGATATGCCGGCTATGACTGACGCCTCGGCGCCAGGAGAGAGATATATAATGCTGTCGGATCGTCAAAACCTCGCGGCCGACACAAGCGAGATCCGCATGGTGCGCTTTGTCGGCGATAGCTATGAGGGTGTCGAGATAACCAAAACAACGCAAGGCTGACCAATGAGCAAAAAACAATACAACGTAAGGACTGCGGCGGTGGCCGCGACCGAGAGGCGCGCCCGCAGGAGAGGCGCGTCTGTAGTCACCGCGGGCTCCGGCAGCAGCTATAACGAGGTGTATGGCGACATCGCCGGCAAACTCGACAGAGAGCTCTTTGACTCGATGTTTGAGCGGGTTAGCGAGGGTGTCGACGCCGAGGGTGTCGAGCGTTGGTACATCCGGGCCAAGTCGCACCTCGTGAGCGTGGGCGATGTTACAGCGTATGGCAATGGCGGTCCTGGCGGAGGCGGATCGACGGGCGGCGGGGTTACGGAGCTGCGCTGCCTCGATGATGTGATATTGACCAATCCCAAGGCCGGGCAGATCCTCAAGTATGATGGTCGGCATTGGGTCAATAGGACAATAGATACAGGACTCAACGAGACGGCTCTTGCGGCATACCTGCAGACCAACCGGTATGCCAAGTTGAGCGATATCCCCTCGCTGGCCGATTATGCCACGCAGTCGTGGGTAGAGGATAAGGGCTATGCCACAGAGGCATGGGTGATAGCACAGCATTACCTGACGGAGCACCAGGATATATCGCACCTGCTGACACGTGCGGAGTTTGACTCGATGTTTGAGCGCGTTGATACAGATGGCGGCGGGTGGTACATATTGGCCAAGTCGCACCTTGCCAGTGTCGGCGACGTCACAGCTTACGGGACCGGCGGTCTGGGTAGTACACTCGGAGGTATCGGCGATGTGCAGCTTGGCTCGCTTGCGGCGGGCGATGTGCTCAAATGGGACGGTCAGCACTGGGTCAACGGTCCTGCTCCGGCGGGTGGCGTCGACGAGTCGGTGCTGGCCAACTACGTGACGCTCGACACCGAGCAGCAGATCAGCGGGCACAAGCGGTTTACGTGGAACGATACGGATTTTAGTCATCGCATCACGGTCAATGGCAGCTTTGAGGACGATATCCACCACCATCCGCAGGTCATGTGGCATGTCAGCAATCGCCGATGGACTAAGGCGGTCATGGACGTATGGGGCAATATCCATCTCTTGGAGGGGAGCGCGGGTACATTTGGTGGCGCACATCAAGGCCTCGTGGCGTCCAAATTTGCCAAGCCGGACGGCACGGCCTCGCAGGTACTTATGGCCGATGGGTCGGTGCAAACGCTCTGGAGGGCGGCAGAGGTGACAACCGCAACTACTGACTCAGGGATGATTACGCCTTTGGGGCTCAATCAATGGACGACAAAGACATTTGTGACCGCCCTCGGCACATCGGGCAACTATCTGACATGGACAAAGAACGGCGCGGTTAATAATATTACGATACCATATGCCACCGAGTCGAGGGTGTTGCGCTCTAACGGGTGGCTCACGGCCATCAGCGGCGACAAGCATGGCGCGGGGGTGAGGCTGTATGAGGCGTATAACAACGGCTATCCTACCGCTTATGGCAATGTGCTGGCGGTGCAAGGATCGGCGATGGCGGGCGCGGGCGAGTTGCTTATGGGATGGTCGGGCACGGACGCGGGACACGCAAATCTGTATTACCGCAACTGCAGGGACAGCGCTATCACGTGGTCCCCGTGGACTACCATCCTCGACTCGGCAAACTACTCCTCCATCCTCGATGATCGCTATGTCAACATCACCGGCGACACGATGACGGGGCCGCTGCGTATTGCGCACAGCGCAACCAACTGTGTGCTGTACACTCAGTACAACACCGCGGGTGCGTACTCCAATGTGATATGGGCTAATGTGAATGAGTCCCGTGTTATCTTTGGATCGCCCAACTGGCCGACTGTCGAGCTTGAGACCGCTAACTCCGCGACGGCTGCATATCGTCGCACAAATGGCGTACAATACAAGATCTGGGACTCCGGCAACCACGGCCACACCAGTGGTCTTAATGCCGATCTGCTCGATGGCCATCACAGATGGGATTTTTTTAGACATGGCGCCGGTTATATATCAAGCGATTACTTTAACGGAACCGCGTTTCAAAATCTCGCCCCTGGCGCTTATATATACGGTTACGGAGCTGCATCGGGCTTGTTGGTGTCGTTTGGTAACATCGGAGCGAGTGCGTCATCGTTGGAGCTATACACAACATATCCCGACGAGACAGACATCCGCTATCGTAAAAAGATAGACTCCAACCGTTTCGCAGGCGGGTGGAATACTCTGATTACTAACCGTAACATCTGGGCTTATAATGCGGGATCCGCCACCAAACTACAGACAGCGCGCAGCCTTTGGGGTAACAGCTTTAACGGCGAGGCGGGGTGTGGAGGAGGTCTGACGTTTGACCCGCTTACCGGCGCAAACGCGCGCAATCTGCTGTATCAAAAAATGGCCGATAATGACTTTTTTCGCATCCGCTGCGGTGGGTCGGCGTCAAATGCCGGATGGGTGGAGATAGCGACGGCCGATGACGGCACAGAGCCGATCTACGTGCGTCAGTACACCGGCGAGTTTGCGACGATCACGCGCACGCTGACGCTGCTCGATGGCAGCGGTAACACCTACCTGCCGGGCCACCTCGTGGCCTCCGGCGACGTGACGGCCTACTCCGACGCGCGCCTCAAGTCAGACGTGCAGACGTTGCGCAACCGCGGATTTATCACCCCGCGCACCTACATCAAGGACGGCAAGCGGTGTATCGGTTTTTTGGCGCAGGAGGTGCAGCAAAGATACCCGGAGCTTGTGACTGACACCGGCGGAGCTGATCATTGGCTCGCCCTCAACTATGGCAACCTCGTGGCCGTGCTGGAGGCGCAGATAATTGACCACGAGGAGAGGATTAAAAGATTGGAGGACAGAACATGAGTGCAATAGGTAATACAGGCGTAAAATTTGCAGAGGTGGTCAGGGCAACGCTCGGCGAAAGCTCAACATCAGCGAGTGTGCTCTGTCGCAGCGATAAAATCAACTGGCAAGCACGCAACAAACCCACCATATACCCAAAAAATTTTGACTTGACCGATGCAGAGCGCATCGGCCACCCCAAGCAAACCAACAACGGTATTTATTTTGGCATCCGCATGGGTACTGTATATGGTCGTTTGGCTGACATACATAACGCGACGTTTGAGTATCTCAGGCCGCAAGGTGGCGCGGAGGAGCCGTGGCGCATAGGAGATTTCCGCGGGTATAATCAAGCCGCAAGGATTACGCCGATTGCGTCAGAGTTGAGCACAGAGATACAGTGTCAGGCGGAGCAGGCATTTGCATGTCGGATTGTGCACAATACCAACAATAACGGCGGCATCAATCTGGACGAGATCCTGACTTTTATGCGGCAGTCGGGCATGGATACATTTTCGCTGGCCAACGCTAACCCCTGTCTTATGCTGACTCGCAAAGGCGGCACGACACATGCGGTGAGGGCGCTCAAATGTTGGGACACGCGGGACGTTACGCCGCTGTATCACAACGGAGCGTGGCACGAGCGCTATTACATAGGTATGGAGCGTGGCACGCTTGGCGATGCCGCCCAGTTGCTGCCAACGACCAACGGATCATGGCCGCTGACCGTGTCTGTGTTTTTGGCGGGAGTCTTGGCTGGAGATCATTTTGACTTGCATAACTGGTGTCTGACCAACGACGGCAATCCGGCGTGGGTGCTGCCACAGGCTATCGGTCTGTATGACGCATGTGGCAAATCGGCCACCTACACGGTGTTTGACGATTCGCCAAGCGGAGGCAACGAGAGCATATGGCGCGTGTATGTGGCATCGTTGACGCAGATTAGCACGGGTATCAGGTTTGTGATCAACTCCAACCGCAACACATCAAGCACGACTTATCGGCTCTTTGTCGATGTCGCCGGCTGCGGCAGCAACTCAAAAACATTCACGATGCCACAGTACTCATCTACTAATTTGGATTTTACGTGGAATGAGCTGCGCATGGGTCCGCCTGCACCCGCGGCCGGGTCAACCTACAACATACGTATGCAGATACACTCGATGTCCGGCACATCGGCAACCACCCTCTGGTGGGAGGGGCAAAAAACAATAACAATACAATAACTAACCTCAAAACAATAAATTATGAACAAAAACAAAGTGCAGGTGGTGGCAGCCACCTATCAAGTCAACAATGACCACGACGACAATCGCGAGTATCGGATCTCGGCAAGCGTGAGAATCGGAGCGGACAACACCGTGGAGAGTATCGACGCGGGAGTAGTGTCGACGCTTGACGGCCACAGCGTCGCTACATTTCGCCGCTACATGGGCGGGGGTCTGACGGTAGAGTTTGACGCTACATGCCCGGATCAGACTGCGACGCTCGACGCCATAAACGGATTTATCGCGGATTGCGAGGAAGGAGGGGTAGAGGCATGAAAATGTATGAACTGCTGAATGTTAGCGATCAGCTCAACAGCCTACCCCTCGGCAAACTGACGATCGCCCAGCGCGCCGCGCTCACCCGTACAATCTGCGCCATCTCGCAGGCGCGCAAACCGTTTGACGAGGCTCTAAAGGAGGCGCGCGAAAAGCTCAAGCCGGAGGGCTTTGACGATCTTGCCGGCAAGGGATCGCGCACCCCTGACGAGGAGGCACAGTATAAGCTGCTCGTCGATGAGTATAACGAGGCTGTGCGTACCGCCATCCAGCCCAATCTCGACGCAGAGGTGACGCTGACCGTCGCCAAGCCGATGACTATGGACGAGTTCCTGGCGCTGCCTGACTGTGCTCCCGACTGGACAGCCGGACACATAGTCTACCTGCAGGATCTGCTCGGCATTACCGGGGAGTAATCCACAATAGCCCTCCCGGGGGGGGCAAAAAAATAAACCCCCGGCCTGTTAGTAGCATCTGCCCACATACTAACATATATGCGACACGCCGCACGGCCGAGGGCTATATGCCTTTGACTGCGGTGTGTCGCATATGTATGTGGTCAGATACACAAAAGTACATAAAATAACCCAAACCTACAACAAAATGACGAGGATTAACAAATATCACCAACTGCTGATCAGGATCCTAAACCAAGGCCGCCATCAGCAAAACAAAAAGGGAGGTATAACATACCTCATCAATGAGCAGCTGTCGCTCACGCCGGGCGATCTGCTCGAGATTTTTGAGACACACGGCATCGCCCGCAAAAAACTCAAGGCGGAGTTGTCATTATATATGGCCGGAGAGTGCGACATCGAGCGCTATAGGGCCGCCGGGATCGACTGGTGGGATTATTGCGGACAGACGTTGATCAACAGTTATCCGACCTATATGGCCAAGCTGCCCGTATTGATCGATCGCATCAACCGGGAGCAGCGCAACTCAAAAAATTACGTGTTGTTTTTGGGCGCAACCGAGGCGCCGACAAATCAGGCGCCCTGCCTGAGTCTGATCCAGTATCAGATCGAGGATGGGGAGCTTGTGATCTCAGCGTATCAACGCAGCTCCGACGCAAGCCTCGGATTGCCATCCGACCTCTACCACCTCTACCTCATGTCGCGACAGATAGAGCTGCCCCTGCGCTCGATCACGCTCAACCTCGGCAACGTACACATCTACGACACCAATATCGAGGCTACGCGCAGGATGCTCGATGGTGAGGAGGGTGTCAAGTACACACTCAATGTTTAACCACCACTCAAACAGTGCTCAAATACTATTATAATGACTAAGATATACAAGTCGGCGCCGCTCCCTTTCCAGGGCCAAAAGCGCCGCTATGTCGGCGAGTTTCGCCGCGTGCTGGGCCAGATCCGCGACGCCCGGATCTTTGTCGACCTCTTTGGCGGATCCGGATTGCTCTCGCATATCGCCAAGCGGGAGCGTCCCGACGCCATAGTGATCTACAACGACTTCGACGACTATCGCACGCGTCTCGACAATATACCGCGCACTAATGCGCTAATCAGCGACTTACGCACCATAATGGGGGGGGGGTAAATCCAAGTCACAACGGATCGCATCCCCGCAGCGGGAGCGCATCCTGGAGAGGATTGCCGCAGAGGATGCGGCCGGCTATGTCGATTATATCACATTAGCGGCAAATCTATGTTTTCCGGGCAAGCGGGCGACATCGTACGAGGAGCTGTCAAAGCAGACCTTATATAATAATGTAGTCTCGTCACCATACGGCGCAGCGGGCTACCTCGACGGCTTGACCATCACGAGTTGCGACTACCGCGAGCTTGTGGCACGGTATCGCAACCGTCCGGATGTAGTGTTTTTGGCTGATCCGCCATATCTCTCCACGGATGTAAGCACATATAACATGTCGTGGGGGTTGAGTGACTACCTCGACGTGATCGCGTCGCTCGCCGGTCAGCGCTACATCTATTTTACAAGCTCCAAATCGTCAATCGTGGAGCTCTGCGAGTGGCTCGGACGCAATGCAGGGGTAGGCAATATTTTTGCCGAGGCTATCCGGAGCGATGTTGCGGCCACCGTTAATTACAGCGCCCGCTACTCCGATATAATGCTCTATAATGCAGTGTGATGTGCTGCGCATCTACGAGGACGCCTTAACAGCCAAGATTTTTTTCAAAAAAAATAATTTACTATATATGATAAATTCAAAAGGTTTTGTAACTTTGCATCGTAATCAAAAAACAACACCAAACACTGCGGATCCAGCAGTCTAAACTCGGAACAAATAAAATGGCAAACGTAATCTACAACGACCGCGAGAGTAATTCGACAGAGTGGACCATCGTGGCAAAAAATATCAAGTATCTCACACTCGAGTACAAAACCACATGGGAGGGCAAACGCGACGTAACCATGAAATTTGCCATCGCCGACGAAAGCGAGCTGATCTCTGCCCTCAACGCACACGGCGGCCGCACTATCGTAGAGGGTTATACCGGTCCCCGCGCACTCTCAACTGTCAAGCACGAGGCTGTGAGATAATCAATCCTACATCCATCAACTCAGAAAACTCAATCGCGGCGAAGAGATTGCGAGGCAATATAACCCGCGATTGAGTGTTACAGATGGATGGATTACGAGAATGGTCGCGCCGAAAGCGACGCAAAGTCCCGATATAGTTAAACAATACTAATTATTCGATAAATAATGACTGACGAAGAATTACTTAATCGAGTGACGTCCTTCGACGAAAGCTTCTTTTCGGCTCATATTGCGCTTGAGGAGCACCCCGAACCGGGGGTTACAACGGTTGTTGCTTGGCTTTATTCTGATCCGGGGCCACAATTGACAATTGTGCCATTTGTCATCCCTGACAATGAGGAGTGGATGTTCACCCCGCGCGACTGGCAGTCGTTTGATGTTTTGGCGCTATACAAAGATCTCGGCGCATACATCCAAGCTACCGAGTGGCGCGTTAATGATACCGATACTCCGGGGTTTATCGTCAACGGACTACCTCGTCTGCTTAACGACGCCCCCGTGCAGCTTAAGATTGTCGCACGCAAAAAGCTTGGCGAGAACATTAAAGCCGCCAGGCTTGCAAAAGGTTTGACACTTAAAGATCTCGACGCGTTGACCGGGATTCCATATTCGAGATTGAGCCGCATCGAGGGAGGTCGAGATAATCCCACGTTTGACGGCCTCGTGCGCCTCGCAGTTACTCTTGATACGACTTTCGCGATCGGCGGTTATTAGTTGGATCAACACAAAAAAAAAGAAGCATTACCTCGTTGGTGATGCTTCTTTTTTTGTGTTGATTTTCGCGTTGTGTGTTAAAACTTCACTACGTTTCGTTTTGATTTTAACACTTTTTCAACCGGCTTAATCGACTACGTTTCGTTTTTCCTCGACACGACATTTCGTTTTTCCGATTGTAGTTGTTGGATTTCATAGTAGCCATATCAGTGTTATATTAAAGGGTGAATAACCAAAAGATTATCATTATTGCGGTTATAATGGATATTACCCAGCCCGCACCTCGGATTACAGGTTTGACCATCGCCCACACCAGAGTTCCGATTATTACTCCGATGATGATAGCCACCACCTTTGCAACCTTTTTTATTTGGTTGAACCTGAGGCTTTGAGCTTCGCTTTGACCTTTTATGTGGCTGTTTGTTTTCATCGTTGCGACTTTTTTTTATTTGTATATCACCATCGGTTTTCGCTTGCTTGACACCTCAAAGGCGTGTGGTGAACAGAGGGGATGTTCGCC
>NZ_PUED01000075.1 GCF_003024925.1 Paramuribaculum intestinale | reverse complement strand
CCTTTTGGCCCGCTCAGGCTGCCCTTATATCTTCAAGGGTGGCACATGCGTCGGTCTGATACTCGGCGACAAGACACGCCGACTTTCAATCGACATTGACATTATCTGTCCTCCCGGTACAAATGTCGAAGAATATCTTGACCGCATAAGCGAGTTCGGTTTTACAAGGAAAGAACTGGTGGAACGCCGTCAGGCCGGAAAAGATATTCCAAAGAGCCACTCCAAGTTCTTCTATCAGATAGCCTATACCGACCGTTCAAACCAGGAGTCATATATCCTGCTTGACGTTTTGTATGAGGACACACATTATCAGCAGGTGAATGAGATAGAGGTCATCAACCAGTTTATCGAGCTTGATTCCGAGCCGTCGATTGTAATGGTTCCATCCATAGGCGATATTCTCGGCGACAAGCTGACGGCATTCGCTCCCAACACCACCGGCATACCTTATTATAAGAATGGCAACTCCCGTGGCACCGAAATCATGAAGCAGGTCTATGACATAGGTCGTCTGTTCGATGCAGTCGAAGATCTTGAGCTTACAGCCAAATCGTTCAGCCGCATTGCTCTGGTGGAACTTGGCTACCGTGGTCTTGGCGCAGACCCGTCGGTAATATATGAGGACATACGGCAGACTGCTCTTCTCCTTGCTACGCGAGGATTGGAGGGGAAAGGCGACTTCCCGTTGTTGCAGGACGGCATCAAGCGACTCGGCAACTTCATCTATGAGAACAAATACTTCATCGAGGATGCGATTGTCGATTCGGCAAAGGCAGCCTATGTCGCCACTTGCATAGAAAAAGAGCAAACGCAGATAGAGAAATTTGACATCTCAAAACTGACCTCCGACATGAACATAGACCATGTATTGCCTGTCCGACTCAACAAGTTGAAGAAGACACGCCCGGAGGCTTTCTTCTATTGGTATCTCATTGACCAGATTCTATAGAACAAACAACACACATACTAAATAATGGCAAATATAGTCCGTATTTGCCATTGTTTAGTTTTTTTGATGATATAAGATTATGATTAAAGAGACACGGCTGTCGCCGGAAATGATTGACGCTCTGGAGCTGGCGATTCGCGAGGCTGTGCAGGAACGCATCGACACCGACCCTGATGTTGCCGACTGCTATCTGCGCATCACCCCGGGCAAATGGCTTGTTCAGGTCATGTATATCGAGGAAAGCAATCTCACCACACCCAACCGCGATGTCGCTCTACTCAACCTCATGTACGACCTCAAAGACTCCTACGGCGGCAATGAAATCTGGATGCTCAACGATGAAGCCATCCATGACCTCGCACAGTCTTATGGAGAAATGATAGAAATTGACATTTGCATGAATTAAGTGCAATCAATTAGCATTAATTAACATTAGAGTACAAGAATCCTGCACCCTTGACTGCTAATTTTGCGGTCAAACAATAAATCATACATCATCAAACTATCAAATTTATTTCGATATGGCAATTATAATCATGTTACTGGTTCTTCCATGCTGGCTTTTGCAAGCTCTCAAAGATGGAGGAGATGTTTAGTAGTGATTTCAGAAATAAGCCTTTACGCACGATTTTTAAGGCTTATGGCACCGCTTATCTCCGAAATTTTTGTTAACTTTGCATTTCAAGAACGAATATATCTGAAAAATGGCCAATAACTACTGACAAAGACTTACGGTGAGAGCCGAGAAAACTTTGAGAATACCCACGTAGTCGTTACGGGCTTTGGTCGGCCTTCAGATGCTACATGGGTATTCTCTTTTATTTTGACAATATGCGTTTTTCTAAATATCCTTCAGGAACTAAGTTTGAGGTTACAGTAGATTTTCCTCTGATGTTTTCTTCTGATGACATCAAACGTTATCTCGAACTTGCTAATATGATATGTCTTAACAAACAAGAACAATCTGAATTAATTCGTATTAGACGTTCTATTGCGAAGGCTGTAGACTGTAACGATGTTGAGATTATAGTAAGTGGCGAAGTCCTCATTGTTCACTTATATTGATTTCCTATTAGAATGAAAGCGACTGACCGAAATAAATTGATAGACAGAATCAAGACCTTGGAGGGCTTGACTGACGATGAACGCGCTGCGCTTCTCGGACTTCTCAACGAGACCAAGACATACGGTCTTGTTTGGGAAGATAAGCCCGAAGAGGTTGAGGAGCGTTTACGCATGGAGCTTCCGGTTCTCAAAGAGGTCAGGAGTAGAGCCATTATCTCGGATAATGCTGATTCTCCTAATCATATCCTCATTGAAGGTGATAACCTTGAAGCACTCACCACTCTTGCATATACGCATGAGGGTAAAATCGATGTCATCTATATTGATCCGCCTTACAATACTGGAAAAAAGGATTTCGTCTATAACGATACGTTTATTGATTCTGAAGATTCTTTTAGACATTCAAAGTGGTTGTCTTTTATTTCAAGACGATTAAAAATTGCGAAGAAACTTCTTTCCGATAAAGGCGTTATTTTCTTGTCTATTGATGATAATGAGCAGGCTTCTTTGAAACTTCTGTGCGATGAATTGTTTGGTGAATCAAATTTTTTAGGACAATTAATACTAAAAACTGCCACAGACAACAATCCCTCTCAAATAAACACAGAGCATGAATATATGTTGTGCTACTGTAAGCGTCGCGAAACACAAAATAATTGGCAACGACAAAGTCAAGCCGCAAAGCGACTTATAGCGGCCGGTAAAGAGATTTTATCATCTGGAGTAGCGATTGATACGGCACAGAAGGAACTGCGGAAGTGGATTAGAGCGAATAAGGAGCTACTCCCACAAGTTACTCATTACAATAATATTGATAAAAAAGGAGTATACAGTAGTTCTGGTAATTCGTCCAACCCACATCCCGGCGGATATACATACGATATTATACATCCGATTACTGGACTACCATGCCCTAAACCCGCTAATGGGTGGAGATGGCCTCAAACTACATTCTTAGCTTATGATAATGCTGGTGAGATAGAATGGGGAAAGGATCACTCTACTCAACCTCATGTTAAGAAGAGAATAGAAACCTCGATGGAATACTTGAGAACTCTTATTTATGAAGACAATAGAGGGACAACTAAAACATTAGCAGAAATATTTGGAGGCGAAAAAAGATTTGACAATCCCAAACCCCATACTGTGCTATCTCGTGTTATTGATTTTGCATCGGATAAGGATTCTATCATTCTTGATTTTTTCGCAGGTTCAGGTACTACTCTCCACGCAGTCATGCAGTTGAACGCTGATGATGGAGGCAAGCGACAGTGTATTCTCTGCACCAACAATGAGAACGGTATCTGCGAGAACGTGACATACGAGCGCAATAAGCGAGTAATACAAGGTTACACCAAACCTAATGGCGAAGAGGTTGAGGGTCTGCACGCAAATAATCTTCGTTACTACCGCACTGATTTCGTCGGTCGCCGCCGCACTCCGCAGAATATGCGCCGGTTGATGCTGCTTGCTTCGGATATGCTCTGCATCAAGGAGAGTCTCTATACCGAGCATGACGAGTTTGGTGGAATGGAGACCTTGAAAAACGGCTTCCGTTATTTCACTTCGTGCAATCCCGGCGGCACTCGGAGAAACATTAAGCAAGCTCAAGTTTCCTCCTCGTTTGCACGGGATTTCTCCGACGGAAAGAAGCAGATGCTGATTGTCTATAACGAAGAGGCAATCTACGACATAGTGGATGCACTTGAAGCGATGGAAGTTGCATCGCCGATAATCGTATATGTCTTCTCACCCGGCAACGATGCGTGGAACTCCGAGTTTGAGAGCGTTTGCGATAAAGTGCGACTTACGGCTTTGCCTGCCGCAATCTACAACGCCTACAAACGTGTGCTTCCTAAACCCAAAACAACTCTGCTCAATCTTGAAGAAGTGCCGAAAGAGGAGAAAAAAGAAACTGAGGATCTGTTTGACTTTGATGAAGAAGGAGGTGAGGCATGAAAGATTTCGCATATCAGCAGGACGCTGTAAGGGACCTGACCCAAAAGGTGGCTGGTCTGCTCAATGAGGGAGGCTCGCGCCGCAAGGTCGTATTTGAGGCACCGACAGGTTCCGGCAAGACGGTCATGGCTTGCCATACACTGGCAAGCATAGTCGATACGCTGAAATCCGACGGCACCAACCGCTATGAGGATGTTGCCTTCATTTGGTTTGCGCCCCGCAAGCTCCACCTCCAGAGTTATATGAAACTCAAAGGGGCGTTCTCCCACGGACGCGAGTTGCGCCCGGTAATGTTCGACGACCTCGAACAGAGCGAGGGAATCCAGCCCGGAGAAATACTTTTCGTCAACTGGGAAAGCGTCAACAAGGATAAGAACATAATGGTACGAGAGAGCGAGGCAAACGCATCGCTCTATGAGATATGCCGCCGCACACGCGAGCAGAACGGACTGCCCATAATCGCCATAATCGACGAGGAACATATGTTCTGGTCGAAGACCGCCGACAAATCGGGAGCGGTGCTCGACCGCATCAATCCTACAGTCGAGATACGCATTTCCGCAACACCAAAGACCATGCGGTCTGATGAAAAGGTGCGTATTGGCCGCGATAAGGTTATAGCCGCTGAAATGATCAAGCGTGAGGTTGTGCTCAACCCCGAACTCGACAACGGTATCACCGATGAGACAACGCTCAACAACCACCTGATGAAACTCGCTCTCGACAAGCGCGACCAACTGGCAGAAGCTTATAAGAAACTCGGTGTCAACATCAACCCGTTGCTACTCATCCAGCTTCCCAATGACCAGAAGGAGACCATGACAGCCGAGGACAATGCCATTGCCGACTTCGTGCGGCAGTATCTCGACACGATGCGCGACATAACAGTCGAAAACGGGCGTCTCGCCGTGTGGCTTGCCGGAGAAAAGAGTAATCTCGCCGGACTTGAACAGCCTGACAACATGGCACAGGTGCTTCTGTTCAAGGAAGCGATAGCCCTCGGTTGGGACTGCCCCCGTGCGGCAGTGCTTCTGATTTTCCGCAAATTGTCGAGCGACCAGTTCACCATTCAGACCGTGGGTCGCATCCTGCGTATGCCGGAGCAGCATCATTATACCGATGACCGGCTGAACGTAGGCTATGTCTATACCGACATTGCAAAGGAGAAAATCAACATCGTCACGACCGATGCCGACTATATCAAGAAATATGCAGTCGTGGCCGTTCGCCGCCCCGAACTCAACAATGTGGAACTGAAATCGGTATATTCTGAACGACCCAACGATACCCGAAACTACTTCGGTCCCGACTTCAGAAAGATTCTGTATGAGGAGAGCGAGAAGTTCTGGAACATAGAACAGGCGACAGGCGGTCTGTTCAGTCTCGCCGAACTCGCCGCCATGCGCGGTGAGGATGAAGCGCCTAAGCCTCTGCCGGAAACGGAAGACGAGCAGATCAACGAGAACAGGCGCCGAGTAGCGAATGTTCTGCGCCTTGATGTGCCGAATGTGAATATCCCGATTCCCAAGGACATACATTTCCAAAATGAGGTTCAGACCATAAGTGTCGATGGCCAGAGCGTGAAATTCGCCCGTACCGCCGCAGAGATTGACCGTGTGTTTATTAGCGAAATCTCAAAGTATGTGAGTTCGTTTGAGAACAAGAATAATCCTGCCGACAAACTTGCCGGTTATCTGCTTGAAACGATAGCCGACTTCTTCGGAATATTCGACACAGATGCCAAAAAGGTGTTCCTCTATCATGACAATCGTCCAAAGTTTGACCGTCTGCTCCGTATCGCGCTTGAACGTTATATCAAGATAAGGGAAGCGAAGCGGCAGAGAGCATCGGCCCGCGCCATGAAGGAATTTCAATGGAGTGTGCCGGAAGAGCGTATGTATGAGGACGAGACACATCACCTCAAACTTGCCGACAACCATGCACTCCAGCCATTCTTCGAGTTGAACACCGCCTCTACGCCTGAAAAAGAGTTCGCCGATTTCCTTGAAGAGAATACGGAATATATCGACTGGTGGTACAAGAATGGCGACAAAGGACGTCAGCATTACGCCATTGAATATACCGACGAGGCCGGAAACAAGACACCGTTCTATGTCGATTTCGTTATTCGTCTGAAAAACGGCAAGATCATGTTGTTCGACACAAAGAGTCCCGGGAGTGAACCGTTGACCGCCCACTTGAAGCATAATGCGCTCAACGCTTACATCGTAGAAGAAAATGCAAAAGGATCCAGTCTTGTAGGCGGCGTGATTGTAAAGGACGGCATGAACTGGGTATGGTCACGCTACACGATTGAAAACACAGTCGATCACACCGGCTGGGCATATCTCGATTTCAAACAGGAAAACTCATAGGCTATGGCAAAAGGAATAGACCAGAAATTCGTACATTACGGAATACGTAAGGATGACCTTTCGATGATTGAGGCTATCTGCGATGCCGAGAATATTGATTTTGAGTGGCTGAGCGAGGAAATACTCAAAGCCTATCATGCCCGGAAAGTCGATGTGATTGAGATAGACGATACCTCGACAGAGGAGATAGTCCGAGCAGCCATTCAGAAGATAAAACAGTAAACGCACCCGTCATGCTAATACAGAGAATCAAAGTCAGCAACTACAAGACCTATCTTGACCTCGACCTCGATCTGACGGTTGACGAGGAACGTCCTATAATTCTTATCGGAGGCTCGAACGGCGGCGGCAAGACCACCTTGTTCGAGGCCATCAGCGGTGCGCTCTATGGCCTGAAGATAGAGAACAAAGACCATTTCATGGAGCTTGTCAACCAAGGTGCCTTCGGACAGGTCAAGCCTGAGATTTCACTGCAAATCACTTTCAGCGGCAAAGTGCTCGGGCAGGAGCAGAAGTATATACTCAAACGCACATATGTGCTTAACCCTGCCGGCAAACCTCTGGAAAGTGTCAGCCTGAACATGAACGGCAATATGTTCGTGTACGGCACCATGACAGCGCCCAAGGAACGAATAAAGAACGAGCAGGAGGTAAACAAGATTATCAAGGCCAATCTTCCCCAAGAGTTGAGCCAGTATTTCCTTTTTGATGCCATGCAGTCGAGCGAACTTCTGAAAAAGAATGTGTTCGCGCAGACAATCCGCGATAACTTCGAGAATGTCCTCGGCTTTAAGAAATATCTCCAGCTCAAACGAGCGGCAGAGAAACTGCAGCAGGAATGGGCGCAGCTCCGTCTGCAAGCCGAGCAGGAGGCCGCCGAGTATAACCAGCTTGTGAGTGAAAAGGAGAAACTTACAGCGGAGATTAACGCCTGTATAGCCGAGCAGGACTCTCTCTACAAGTATCTGACCTCGATGGAAACCGAATATCGGAAGGCGAAGGAGGGCGCACAGCAGAGCGCGACTCTCAACAAGCGCATCGCTGATATTTCGTCAAAGATTGACGACATCATCAACAGGGCCGCATCTTATGCCGATGACATAAAGGGCTTCATGGAGAATGTGGAAGTGAACGTATTCCTGCCCAAACTGGCATCGAATCTTTCTGTCGAGATCAACAACATTCTCCGTATCAAGAATGAGTTGCAGCAATCGAGCACCGGGTCATACCCACTTGAAACTCTTCGCGACGTCACCGGGAAAATCATAGAGTATCTGAAAGAACTGTCACTTTGTTCGCCAGATGTCGATGAAGAGAATGTCGTAAAACACATGGTGGCTGTACAGAATACTACAAACAGCCAGGATCCGTTTGACTTTCTCGATTCATCTGAGATAGCCGCGTTGAAATCGCTCGTAAGCCGTGGAGCGAACAATCAATTCGTATCACTGTATCGTCAGCGACAGGATCTGGAGGTGTTGCTTGCTACGATAGATGAAATGCGCACTGAGAAAAAGAATCTCGAACAGACACGTGCCGGCGGTAATGAGTTCATCATATCGTCGTATGAGGAGAGCCAGCGTAAACTCGAAAAAGCCAAGGTCAGTGAGGGGCAACTTAAGCAAGAGATACAAAAGCTTGAAAACCGAATACATCGCTTCGACGTTCAGATTCAGCAGGAACCGGATTTGAAGTACGACACACTGGTTAAGCTAAAACCGTTTTTCGAGAAGGTGGCCGACAGCCTCCTTAAAAAGAAAAAGGCGCAGATTGAGAGCGAGATGCAGCAGCAGCTCAACCGATTGCTTGTTTCATATAAAGGACACATCGGTCGCGTTGAGTTGAGCGACAGCATGGAAAACTTCAATATCAAGATTTTCCATACCAAGGGGAATCAAATTTCACTCAATCAGCTTAACGCCGCTTCCAAGCAGATTTTCATTCAGGTGCTTCTGAAAGTGTTGCGTAATCTTGGCGACTATAATCCTCCGGTGATGATTGACACGGTAATGGGTGTGCTTGACAACGAGAGCCGCGAAATGCTTTTCGAGGAATACTTCCCAAATCTTGCCGAGCAAACCATACTGCTTTGCACAACTTCGGAAGTGCGTCCTGATAGCGACTATAAGAAGCTCGAAGCCTTCATATCAAAGACATTCACACTCCACCGCGACGTGGAAGAACAGAAAACGACCGTCAGCGACGGCTATTTCGGAATCGAATTAAACCAGTAACACCATGCCATTGCTTTTTGGAGATATATACTTTCCGGAGAACTTCAACACGGAGTTTGCTCCGCTAAAGGATAAGATAGAGAGTCTTATCAATCTTTCTCGTTCCGCTGGTAATGAGCGTCGTTATTCGATACTTAACAACAAACTGATGCGCATCTGCCTGCTTGTCGGACTGTCCACACCCGGAAAGCGCGATGTAAAGACGGTGGAAGCCATAAAGCTACAAAAAGGAAGTCGCTTTCAGGCGAGCTTCTTTACCCATCAGGAACTGGCACCGCTTTATTCAGCTCTGATTAAGCTACGCTATAATGATACGTCGCTTGACCTGTCGAACAATAATGTGTTATCACGAATAATCGGTGCTGAGATGTATCGTGGGCGCGACACACTTATGGCAGACAATAATCTTGAGAACTATTTCTTCTCAACCGGCGGACGCGCAGCACTCGCCAAAGACATTCCGGTTCTCAACCTCCTTGTCGGCAATTATGGCGATGCCGAGATGGAAGCCACTCTTGACATCAATAGTCGAGCCATCACCAATGCGCAAATCATCATAGCCGGAGCTACGGGGTCAGGTAAGACCAATCTGCTTGCCGTACTTATGCAACAGATTCGGTCCATATCCGCAGAGAGTAGCTATCCTGTCAACTTCCTTTTGTTCGACTATAAGGGAGAGTTCAGTGACATTCAGAACAATCACTGGCTGTCGCTGTTCGATGTAGACCGTTCCTGCATACTTGACCCTATTGAACGCCCCCTTCCGTTTACTCCGTTCAAGAACTTCACCGGAAGACCGCAGAACGAGATTAATCTCTACTCCACAGAGATGGCTTCGGCACTCAGCTCTCTCGACAGAGTTACAGCAAGCTCCAATATGAGCAACCGTTTGAGCGAGGCTATTGTGGATGCCTATAATTCAACAAACGGCCAGCCGATCACATTCGACCTTATGTTGAAGAATTATCAGGCACGGATGAAAGACCCGGACAAGGATGACAGCATTTCTTCTATATTGAAGCAGCTTGTGAGGGCCAACATCTTCGACACAGAAGACCGTGCCGACCTTGTGGGTGAGAGCTTCATCGTCAAGATGGACGGCTACCCCAAGGATGGCCCGATTGCCAAAGCTATCGTGTACTTCCTGATGTCGAAACTCAACAATATCTATGAACAGCTCGACAAACAGGCTGTCAATGACGATGTTGTGCAGATTCGCCACTTCTCGATAATCGACGAGGCTCACTATATGCTTAGTTTTGACAACCGTCCGCTCCGCAACCTTATTGCGGTGGGCCGCAACAAGGGATTGTCTATCATTCTCGCCACTCAGAATATGGCAGATTTCAAAAACAAGGGCTTCGACTTCTACGCCAACGCACAGTATCCCTTGATTATGAAGCAACAGACAATCGACGATAAGGTAATCAAAGATCTTTTCGGCGTAAGCGGTCAGGAACTACACGACATCCGCACCGCCATTGCCGGACTACAAAAGGGAGAACTAATCATCAAAGACCAGATGGCTTTCGCCCTCGGCATGGGAAACAAGTATAAGAAAATCAACGTAACACATTTGATATGAGAACAGGACATATTTTTAATATAATGGTAGGTTCGCCTTCTGATGTCATTGATATTGCTCGTAAGTCAATTGAAGTAATCAACCTTTGGAATGTCCATCATTCTGAAGACAAAGGAATTGTATTGGTTCCTCATCACTGGTCGTCTTCTTCTTATCCTTCTCTTAAGGTAAATTCTGCACAGGGCGTTATTAACTCACAGTTAGTAGATAAATGCGATGCTTTGGTTGCGATCTTTGGGTCAAAATTCGGAACTCCTACAAAGAATCATCCCAGTGGAACCGCCGAAGAAATCGCAGAAGTTAGAAAAGCGGGGAAAGAGGTTATGATCTTTTTTAGTAAGCAGATTGACCTCGATATTGCAGGAATGGAACAAGTTTCTAAACTTCAAGAATATAAGAATACCATTGAAGGTTTGTACGAAACATTTCAAGACCTATCGGATTTTGAAAAAAAGTTTTCTCAAAAATTAAATCTCTTCGTTCAAAACGAATTTCAACCCTTGGTTGCTGAAAATGTCAGTAATAGCAAGGGGGAAAAAACGGTATTATTTTCTGAAGAGGAAATAGAAATTATTCAGCAGTGGTGCAATTCATCGATTGACTATTGCTCCCAAGTAGCATTTATAGGAGGGCATCATATGTTTCGATTTGGTCCAGTACAGATAGAAACTGAAAATCCAAAGGAAACGGCAAAATTTATTGAATTTATCAAACGTCTGGAAGCTGCTGGATTTATTGAATTTCAAAAGTTTGACAATAGAGGAAAGCCAAGATATTCTTTAACGTTGGAAGCATATGAACGCTTTCGGGAAGATTAGGTAGTTGTGGTACAGCCGTCGCGCTTACGTAAATCAAACCGAGGTCTCGACCGGAAGGTTTCAATCGCTAACGAATTATGGGTGATTACAACGTTTGACATATACAACGGTGAACCGGTGCATGATACTGAGGTTGATATCGACTGCCATGTTAACACTGGTGAACTATCATTGTTTCAGGATAATCTCAGTTTCAAAGAAAACAACCTTAATAACATTAATATGAAGAAGTTTCTTATTAGTATGGCTCTTGCAGCCGCTGCATTATCGGTGACTTCCTGTCAGCAGAATGGCAAGTGGGAGTACAAAGTCGTAAAAGTAGCCGGAACAGAAGGCTCCAACGGCAAGTTCGGAGGAATGCAGTTCTCCGACCCTTCGGGACAGCTCAACAAACTCGGAGAAGAAGGTTGGGAACTTGTTTCTTCGTTCACGGAAGAAAGCACAGTACATCCCAACTTCGGCAACTCGGAGTATGTAACCGGTCTCCAGCCGAACACTCGCACAGAAGTCGTCAACTTCGTTCTCAAACGTAGAAAATAATCCCAGAGAACATGAGACTTCTTAGTCCCTTATTCATAGCATTCCTGCTCCTTGTATCGTCTTGTACTTCAAAGACGGACAAGGCGCAGGAAATCGTGCGCGATTTCTCCAAAGCACTAAGCAACGGCGACAGCATTGCTATTAAAAGAATCTATCCATCATCTGCGTCTTTCTTCAATTTATTTCCTACCATGGGTGATATTGATGAAATATCAGCAAAAGAAGATGGAGACTATATTTTGGTAGACTGCAAGAGTGGACACTATGACGAGCATAGCCATTTTGTTCAGAGTAAGTTTTCCTGCTGGGTAAAGGACGAAGATGGAAAGCTGATTATTTCTGATTCCAAAGGACTTATAACGCTGCCTGAAGAGTTTGGAACTTATCCATACGAAATAGGAGCGGTAACGAAATATAGCAAAGATGTGGAATTGGGTAATAAATATGAGGATATCCAAAGGTGTTTCTATACTGAGTGCCTTCGCAATGTGATGGCGTTAAATCTCGGCATTGAACGCGTCTCATGGTCATGGGAGGCCGACTACGGAACTCCCAATGGCGATTGTACAATTAAGAACACACTGCCGTTTACAGTTAAGAATGTAAAGTATAAGATTACCTATTATCGTGGTGATGAAATTGTGGGTGAAGATGACGGTACGGCGGCATCTTCAATAGACCCCGGTTCGATGAAATCGTTCCGATTCTATTCTTCCGGTGTCAATGGGTATCGGGCTCGTACCGCCAGAATATCATTTGAGGTGCCTGAGTCGCAGGCTATTGAATGGACACTGCGAAAATCCTATACTGGCAACGAGTTCAAGGAATATCTTGATACCAAAGAACCAAAATCCAGCTCTATTTAATCGCTATAACAAAAATGTAATATAGTTATGGAGCTGTTATTCAAAGAGGAATCTAGCTTGGCAGACAGTAGAAAATGTCGTGGCTATGGATAC
>NZ_PUED01000074.1 GCF_003024925.1 Paramuribaculum intestinale | reverse complement strand
ACCCATATCGGCAGTAGCAGCTTCCCTCATTTCCGTAGCAAGGTTATCCACAGCCTTACGAAGAGCCTCATTGGTTGCTGTCAGGCGTTCAATATCTTTTTCAAGATTCTTATCACTTTCACCGTTACCCCACCAATCAAACAGACCACCCATTGTGAAGACTGACTTGAATATTCCGAGAATACCTTTGTATAGGCTTTCTCCAATCTGTTTGAAGATTTCACCAGATAGGATATTGTCGATAATACCGCTTATGGCATTGAATACAGAATCAAGAATGGAAGATATAAGCGTACCCACACCATCCTTGAGGATGTCAAGGATTTTAAGAACTGCGGCAATAATCTGACCGATAAGACCGGCTTTACTAAGACCCTCGGTAAGTTCTGCCGGCAGTTCCTTTGCTATCGCGGCACCTGCTTCTGCCATGCCGTCGTTCAGTTCCTTTGTGTCTTTCCCAATATCCTTGAGTGCTTTCAGTCCATCGATGCCTCCTTTAAGTTGGTCAAATGCGCCCCATAGTTCAGCCAACTGTGAAAGACCTGCGCCACTGAGGAACGTATAGATTTCACTGACAGGTTGCATCACATTCTTAGCGGTCATTGATAATAGTGTGCCACTGCTTTGAACCTGATTCTGTGCCTCCTGCATAGCCTGATTGTTTGCAACGACAGTGGCGGCATAATTATCCATCGCTGCTTGAGCGGCTTCAACGGCATCGGTATATTCTTTCAACTGAGCCGGAGTTGTATCTGCATTATTTCTTGCCTTTTCAAGATTGATGTCAGCCGTATTCTTAGCCTCGGTCAACTTTGCAAGTTCCTCGTTTACCCTTGTATCGTTTTCAGTCGCAACCCTTAATTCATTAAGGGCGTTCTGATAGTCTGCAAGGGCAGAAGAAAGGTCTTTCCATGATTCAGTTGTGCCGAGTTGGGTACGAAGATTCTTCATCGCATTGATAACCGTCTGCTGATTGTCAGCTCCGGACTTTCTGAAAGCATCTGACTTGACATATTCCTGCAACTGCTTATAGAGTGGCTCAAGCTGACCACGCATAATGACACCGACATTATCAAAGACTGAATACCAATCAATCTTACTGGTCATAGCCTTTGATTCAAGATTTCTTATTTCCGTGTCGCGTTGGGCCGTAAGAGTCAATTCTTCACCCTTATTCTGGGCATTGCGAATCTTTTCAGCATATTCTTCTGCAATGGCAAGCTTCTTCTGCTGAAATGTTCCATACTCCCTAAGATAATCACGCATCGCAGTGACATCGGTCTGATAGATTTTCTGCAATTCAGATTCCTCATTGTTGGCGATAAGAGAAAGCTGGGTATCATAGCCGACATTCTCCCTTGCCTGTTCCTGATATTGCTTGCGCATTTCAGCAAGCTGGGTATCGGAGAATTGAGCATAATACTGATATTCCTTGCGGTCTTTACCGCCTTTCATCCATTCTTGAAGGGCATTTTTCTCAAGAGTGGACGCTTCCTTTTTCAATTCAGCCTCAAGAGCCTGACGTTTCTTTTCAGACGTGAATTTAATGGTGGCTATTTCCTTTTCGGAATTATCCTCCATCTGTGCAATTTCAAGTTCACGCTGACGATTCTTTTCAGCCTGTAAAAGTTCCGTAGTGCGCTTCTCTTCCTCAAGCTGTGCCTTGCGAAGTTCATAGGCTCTCTGCTTGGGGTCATCCTTTCCGTTTTTCTTATCCTTTTTAGTCTTATCCCTTTTATCAAGGGCTTTCAACTGCTTTTCATAATACTTATAAAGTTCACTGCTTTGGTCAACCTTTTGCATCTGAGCGTTGATGGACTTGCGGATTTCAGAAAATTCCTCGGTTGTTTTGGCGTTCTGAATCTGGCTTTCAAGGGCGGTCTTGATAGACTGCATAGCCTGACTCTGATTGCCTTTATTTCGGTTGTATTCGCCCACCATTAAGTCGTTTTTTAACTGACGATACAATCGCTTATCAACATCAGACATTGCACCCTCGCCCAACTGCGTACCATAACGGTCAATAAACTGCTGCAATAGTGCCGACTGCTCGGAATTAAGATGGTAGTTCTTGCCGCCCATCTTGAAATTGCTTCGTAGACGGGCGTTCCGTACAATCGCGTTATAGGCATCCAAATCGGCTTTTGCCATCTTTGTGCCGGGAGTGATTTTGCCGTTCTTTCCATACTTGGCAAGAAGATTCTGCAAGGTCTGACGTTCTGCGCCGGTCGTATTCAAGACCTGACCGCCCACATCACGGAGCGTAATCTTGATTTTGTCAAGTGTATTTAGTGCAATATCAAGATATTTGGTGTCAATGTAAGGCGTGGCTACGGCGTTGTCAACGTCTTTCATCTTGTCTTCCGCTTGCGCTGCCTTAACCGACGTTTCATCCAGCGCAGTGTTGTCGGTTGTCGGCGTAGCTGACGATTCATCGACATCGCCAATCTTGCCTTCCGTTTGTTCGGCGGCTTCAAAAAGTTCATGTATGTTGATAGGGTCTGCCAAAGGTTTGACCGGTTTTGCATTGATTTCATCAACCTCTTTCGATACCTTTGTCAGCTCCTCGGTCAATTTCTTGGAATCAAAGGTGGAATAATCAATTTCCGGCTGTGCCGCAGCCGCACGTTCAGCGGCATCCGCAGCGGCATTTGCTTGGGCTTGCGTCTTCTCGGTCAGTTTATCAAGCGTATTGGTTTTGTTAATAAGCTCGGAAACAAGTTTGGATGTATCCTTGATGTCAAGAACATACTGCTCGGCAAATCCCATCTGTTTCGCCAGTGCCTTTGCATCCATGTTTGCGGTTTGGGCAATTTCCGTCTGCAAGCGGGCAATTTCTTGACGTGCCTTTACAGCGGCTGCGTTTTCAATCTTTTGACCATTCTCGGTATAGGTTACATTAGCGGCATATTCCTTTTCAGCATCCTCAAGGAGTTTGACCATTTCAGTAAGTTCAGCCTTTTTGTTTTCCACCGTACTTGCTATGGTGTCGGCCATAATCTTGGATACTTCGGCAGCTTCCCCGGATGAATCGTTTTCAATGATTTCTTTCATTTCATCCTTGAAAGATGTAGTGGCGGCATCCTTTTCTTCCTGAATAGTTGCAAGACGATTGGCGGTCTGTCGTGCTTCGCCCTCTGCCAGAATCAGTTGGTTAAGCTGCGCACGGGCTTCATTTAACTGCTCAATCTTATCCCTTTCCTTGTCGATGTGGATACCGTATTCTTCCGCCATCTTGATAAGCTCCTCTACGGCATCCTTGTGTACCCGGCTATCCTTGTTCACGGAGTTCATTACGGCGTATAGCGTATCGATGTTGTTTTTCAGCTTCAACGTGGATTCGCCAAATCTTTCAGACATAGCGGATGATTCCTCAGCTTCGTCCTTAAACGACATAAATAGACCGATGACGGTTGTCAGGGCGGTAATTATCATGCCGAAGGGATTGGTCATAAAAGCGACCTTGAGGCTATTCCATGCGTTCTTGCAGGCGTTGGTGGCCGCAGTCAGCGCATACTTTCCGATGGTCAATGCTTTATCCTTTGCCGTGGCAAGTGCGGTCACGATTGTGCCGCGACTGGTTGCGGCGGTATTTACGTTTGTGGCCGCAGTATTGGCGGTGGTTGCGGTTGTTTCTCCAATGACGGCGGCTGTGGCGGTCTGTTTCTGCACGGCTTGCTGTGCGGTAATCGCGCCATTCAGTTCCTTTTCTGCTGTGTTTATACCCTCGGCTGCTGACTGCTGGGCGGTTATAGCGGAAGCCTGCTCCTCTACTGTCGCCATGTATTCTTCGGCGGCGGCTTTCTTATCGTCGGCATCGCCGGCGGCTTCTGCCATCTCCATCAGTTCTTTTGCAGACTCAACGCGCCTTTCCGCAGCTTCTACAAGTTGGTCGCTTGCGGCTTTCTGCATGTTCGCGCTTTCAAGTGCCGCCTGCTTTGTATCAACGAGTGCCTGTGCATAGTCGCGCTCATTCTGCAAGCGTTCAGCGGTATCATTCGTGATTATTCCGTTGGCATTGGAGTCGTTGATGTCGGCATCAAGGCCACGCCCGGCTTCTTCGCGCTGGGTCTGCATGTCCTTGAGGTGCGTTTCATAGGTCTTCTGCGCCTCTTCTGCGATACGGCGTTCATTCTCGGCGATGCGCTGCTGTTCCTGCTGCCATAAACGCCCCTGCTGGATTGAGTCGGCATACGTCTGGTCGATAGACCCTTCCTCAAGAGCCTTGCGTATGTCATCGTCGTAACCCTCCATCATCTTGGCGTTCTGCATTTCCTGTATCTTGGCAAGTTCGGCATTGAAGCCATCCACGATGCCCTTTGAAGCGTCGATAACGGATTGCTTGGCTGCGAAATTGGAAAGCATCACGGAGGTCTTGTAAACACCGAAAGCCGCCGCAGCGGTGGCGAGTACCGGAATGATTCTGCCGATATTGTCAACAATAGTGGAAGCCGCGTCAATAACGCCCACAAGCGCACCCTCCATATTCTGACCCATGTCATTAAACATCAAGTCCATCGAGTCATTCAGCTTGGCGATTGCACCCGGTATGGTCTTCGATGCCGTTTCCGACATCTTGTAGTATTTGCCGCCCTCGCTTGTAGCGTCAAGAAATGCCTGCTGAACCATCTCGGCTGAAATCTTGCCTTGCGACATTTCTTCCTTGAGCGCACCGATAGACTTGCCGGTCTTTTCAGAGATAACCTGCAACGGCTGAAAGCCGGCGTTTACCATCTGCATCAAGTCCTGACCCATCAGCTTGCCTGCTGCCGACATCTGGGAAAACGCGAGCGAAAGCGACTGAAAGCGGCGGGTATCGCCCATAGCAATATCGCCGATAGCCTGCAAGTATCGCGGAACTTTGTCAGCGTCGATGCCGAAGCCGAGCATCATCTGTGCAGTGGAAACAGTAGGTGCAAATTCAAGCGGCGATATTTTGGCAAACTCCTGTAATTCGGCGTTCAGCTTCTCGCCCTTACGCTTGCCAATCATCGTTTCGATAGATGCGTTCATCTGCTGGAACTGACCGCGTATGCTTGTGATTTTGGTAAGGAACTCACCCAGACCATACACGCCGGCAAGACCGCCCACGGCCATCATCGGTCGCGTCAGTAAGTCCTGTATGCCGTTGACCTCGGTAAATATTCCACTGAGGTTTTTCTTGATGCCAAATTCCATTTCCGCACCACTGCGCATTGCGGCCTGTGCAAGCTGACGATAACGCGCCGTGCTTTCGGCGAGTTTCTTGTTCAGTGCATCAATCGACGCGCCGGCCTGCCCCGGCCTAAAATTCTGAATTTGGGTCTTGGTCTTTGCGATTTCCTGTTGTAAACGTATCAGTTCGGAGTAATCCGCATCTACGTCAAATGCTAAATATGGCATGGCTGTTGAGTTGTTATTTTCAATCAGCCAATTTACCATGAAAGAGGGTGTTACACATTATTTTCCGCGCACGTATAACGTACTATCAGAAAAAAGTCGTAACTTTGTGCTTTGAAAGGCTAAAGGGTGTGC
This sequence comes from Paramuribaculum intestinale, assembly GCF_003024925.1. Classification (GTDB taxonomy): domain Bacteria; phylum Bacteroidota; class Bacteroidia; order Bacteroidales; family Muribaculaceae; genus Paramuribaculum; species Paramuribaculum intestinale. Next base: position 7,001 of record NZ_PUED01000074.1, on the reverse strand, counting down.
GCAGAAAGGGAATTATAAACCAAATATCACCCCTACTGCCAAGATGAACGAAAGTGCAAAAATCAACATTGGAAAGGTAGCAGCGTTGAAGAAGCTGCGAGAAAAAGTGAGCGAGCTTTCCGATGTAATGAAAGAATTGGGCGAGCCGATTCTTGATGACCTTGCTCTACTACCAGCAATCTACGAAGCATACAAACGTGTGTTCCAACGTCGCGGATGCCCGGATGAAGCCACAAGCGTCCGCAACCGCAAGAAATTTCTCATGGTCGTGTTGTATCTCTATTCGCCGAAAGCACTCGCCGGCGACAGGATGCGCATGGGATTACGAAAAAAAGTGTCGGAATTGTTCGGCTTGACTACAAGCACCCCAATATCCGACAACTGCGCGGGTCTTATCGTGCAATATCACGCTTATGCGGATTTCAGACGCGACGTTGACCTTATTTTCCAAGAGGTTCTGAATACTCTTGAAGATAAACTCATTGTTACTGACTAAATAGCGGAATACGCCGGCATCTTGATAGCATCTGCCGGATAGCCTACCATCGCTAACGCCTCGGAAAGATAAGCATCCATATTGGCGATAGCGGTGCGCCCCGACATACCCAGTCGCCAGAAGTACGACTGATATTCTTCCATGCTTTGATTAAGGTCAAGATGATACTTGTCAAAAAGTCCCTTAATGACGGCGCAATCCTCGTATCGTTCAGTGGATAAGGCGTATTGGAAAATGACGGTCAAAATCTGACTGCCGTAATCCATCAGTGCCTTTTCAAACTTATTCTCCATCGACGGGAACAACTTTAAGCTGCGCTCCGCATTTGGGGCAAAGGAACTCGTCCGCAGGTCTTTCTTTATTCGGCGCGGTGGCACGGATAGCGTCAAGCTCTTCATCTGACAAGAGCAGACTCCATGCCGGAACACCGAGGGCTTCGGCAATCTTCACAAAGGTTTCAACTTTGGGCATCGTGCCACGGATAAGCTGATTAAGACCTACGGTGGTCATGCCCAGTCTTTCCGCAAGGTCTTTCTGCGTCACACCGGCTTCAATGATGCGCTCTCTGATTCTGTTCTCCATTTCCTATTTTTCGGGTTAAAGTAAACTGTTTGCAAAGTTAACAAAAGAGGAATACAATTAAAGTATTCACTATGTTAAATAGTGTTAAGACAAAGCAAAAACTTATATTGTTATTTGGTGGATTAAATTATTTACTTTAACTTTGCATCGTAATCAATAACACCAATAAAAGTAAAAGGCATGAAACTGATAACAAAAGCACTTGAAAAGACCTTTGCAAAATATCCCATGTATTCGCAGGATGGCAAAGGCAACGATGCGGTAGTAATCGCAAAATTCTTTCTGCCGGGTAGCGGCTTCACATGGTACGTCACAGAAGCAGAAAAGCAGGCCAACGGCGACTACATGTTCTTTGGCTATGTAGAGGGCTTGGATAGCGAGCTTGGCTACTTCACACTATCGCAGCTTCAAAACGTGCGCGGTCGCTTTGGCTTGCGCGTTGAACGCGACATGTATTTCAACAACGGCAAGACCACACTTGCTCAAGTGAAACGCGAAAACGAAATGGCATACTAAACAACATCGACGGGCGAGCCGGTCATTAGATGGCATGGCTTGCCCGCCCTAACACCCACAAAAGCAATGATACTCAAACTTAAATATATCGGCGTTAACGACTGGAGCTATCGCGTGTATGAAGACCAGAATGGCCGTCGCTACGGCAATATAGAATTAGAAGATAGCAACGACATTAGCGCAATCTATCTCTTGACGGCTGACTACGAAGAGCCACTTTGCCCCATAACTGACTGCAAAGATTTGGAGGCGGTTGAAATCACGCACCGCGATGGCAGTGTAAACACAATCACAATCCCCAACAAATAAAATCCGAAAGCTATGGCAACAAGTCAGGAACTACCGGAATGGATGACCGAGGCGCAGATGGATGAACTTGCCGGCATCATCGACAATATCATCGGCGAGGGCGAAGAAGCCAACGCACCGCAATGGCGAATTGACAACGAGGTCAATAAAGCCACGGCGCGGTATATCGCCAAACATCACCCCAACGATTAAGCAGCAGAACCATGAGAACGATTAAATACAATAGCTTTGAAGAGGCATTTGCCGCGATGCTTGAATTTATCGACAAGGGAATCAAGTGCAAAGGCATCGGTCTGACAACCCTCGCTGTTTGGGATGACTGACGGAAAAAGACCTATTTACGACTTTGTGTAATAGGTCGTAAGAGAACGACACCGAAATGTTTTGCGATGCGGAAATAACAGTAATTTAGCATCGTAAAACATCGCGGGTTGGAGCAGTTGGAAGCTCGCCAGTTTAACTTGCTGGAGGTCGTCGGTTCGAGTCCGACACCCGCTACAAATAAAATCACTTACAAACAAAATCAATGAAAAAGTTAACCCTACAAATTGACAAAAAGTGCTTTCAGGCAATTCTGAAAGGCGAGCAGAAAGTCGAGCATCGGAACGTGTATCCCAATAACGCCAAGAAGTATGTCATCGAAGAAGACAAGACTGATGAAAACGGCGAAGCCATCACGGTTGTAACACCGGTTCACTACGATGCCCTCACCCTTATCAATGGTCGCCGCAAGGATGCGCCCCGTCTGACCGTGGAGGTCGTATCGGCTGAATTTGTCGTACTGACCGACGAAGACGGCAATGATTTGACCTTTGAAGAGAATGGCGAAGTGTACTATGTTTGTCAGGTATGGTACACCCTCGGAAAGGTTCTTGAAACCGCCAACATCAACGAATAATCATTAACCCTTTAACACTATAAGTGAGTTAGACGTAGAATTGATAACAACTATGGCCCCCGTCGGAACATGAACGGTGCCGGTGCCGGTGGCCGACTCGTAGCCCGTCGCACCCCTGCGGGCGTAGTTGCTGGTCGTAGCCAGCTCGGAAATCGTGAACAGCGTCGCGCTGACCTCCGCGCAGCCTTTGCTGACCAAATCCGCGCCGCTGGTGGAACAACCGGCTAAACCCTAAATCATGGCAACGCAGAATGTAAACAAGTACGCAGAAACCATGTCAATAATTCGGCGTATCCGTCAACAGACGGATACTGCCGTTTTATATTATTCAGCCGGCGGAAAGGACGGCATCGCTTTGCTTGATATGTTAGCCCCGGTTTTCAAAAAGGTTATCTGCTATTACATGTGGCTCGTGCCGGGTCTTGACCATGTGAAGCCCTATCTGCAATGGGCGGTACGGAAATACCCCAACGTTGAGGTTCGCCAGATTCAGCACTATCAGCGCGACTATTACGACCGCTTCGGATTCTTTCAGGATGGCGAGGGCGACCCAAGCATCAAGCCCCGAAAGGTAGGCGAGCTTGAGGAGGAGGTCAGACAGGAAACCGGCATCAAATGGGCGTTCAGCGGAATGAAAGGCGTTGACGGCTACATGAAGCGTATGCGCCTTTTGACTTTCAAGAAGCGCAACGGCACGTACATGACCGACAAAGGAATGGTTTACCCCCTTGCCGTCTGGACGAACAAGGAGGTGCTTCGCTATATCGAAATGCGGAATCTTATCAAGCCCTTTGTCTATAACCCCAAAGATGTAAGTCAGGGCTTTGGCATCGACTTGCGCTCCTTGCTTGTGCTTCGGAAACGTTTCCCCCTCGACTACGAGCGCACCATCCGCGAATTTCCCTTTTGCGAAAAACTCATCTTCGACTATGAAAACGGCATACTGCCATACGGTCAGGAGAAAGAGGTCATGGAAATAATCAAGCGCATAGAAACCGAATCAGAAGAATCAGACGAAGTATGAAGCCGAACAAAATCAAACAGGCAGAACAGCGCACCGTCAAGCGAAGCGAAATCAATTTTGCTTCCTACAATCCACGTACCATCAGTGACGAGGCGCGAAAAAAGCTCAAGAAAAATTTACAGACCGTCGGCCTGCTGGGTGGCGTGGTCTGGAACATGCGCTCCGGCAATCTTGTATCCGGTCATCAGAAAGTAAGCATCATGGATGCCGTTAACCGCTACGATGCGGAAACGGGCGCAAACGATTACGAATTTCGTGTTGAGGTCGTTGACTTTGACGATAAGACGGAAAAAGAGCAGAACCTCTTTATGAACAACCGAGCCGTGCAGGGTACATACGACGATGATATGCTGCGCGAGCTTCTTCAAGGAATAGACTATACCAATGCCGGCTTCGACGATACCGATATGCAGCTCCTCGGTCTTGGCGATTTCGGCGACTATGATATGGGCGACATGTTCGGCGACGATGGCGAAGATGCCACGGATGGCGGCGATGCTGACGCGCCGGGCGAACCCACGGAAAGCAAAGACTGGTCAAAGGGCGATGTTGTCGGCGAGCGTGAAGACCTTGCAATCCACGATGAAATGACAAAGGAAAGCGGCGAGAATCACAAGCTCGACCGCAGCGCGGATTTTTATCAGGATAGCGAGGCCAACCAGATAGCCCGCCACAACGAAGTGCAGAAAATCAAAGACCGCATCGCAAGTCAGAACGACGTGAACAAGGACGGCGGCATGTTGTCCTATGTAGTCATCAGCTTCAAGACACCGAGCGAGAAAGTCCGCTTCATGGAAGATTACGGCTTCGACCCTATGGCCAAGTACATCAACGGCGAAGAATTTGTAAACAAATTGGAATTTGGCGATGATGAAGATTAACGCAAAAATTTAACTTTATTCTTTAATTTAGTATTGCGCAATTAAAGAATTTTGTTTAACTTTGCATATTATACAGACACTGACAACAGAGATATGAACTACCGATTTTTAAGCAGCATAACCGACGCGGAGGTTGCGGATTTTCGCAACAGGCTCGCGGCTGAACTGGCGACACGCATGACCGGCGACGGCAAGCGTGTTATCAGTGACGAGGCCATCGGGCAGGAGGTCAACCTTAACATCTCCACGGAAGATGCGAAGAAATATCTGCAAAGCAACGACGCGGAGAATTATGACTACGCGCAGCTTGCAGACGTTATCGCGGCCAAGTACCGCACATTCAGCGATGAAGACATCATGGCCACGCGCAAGGCGATGGTCGATAAATTCATGGCTCTTGCCGATGAGTATGGCTGGGATAAAGAACAGGCACGACGCGATGCCAAAAAGGAGTTTTACGACAACCTTTCTGACGGAACTATCCTTGAACTTCTGCGCAATGGCGAGTCGATTGAGGATTATGTCGAATATGTAAGTATTTACGACTGATAGCGAGTTAAAAAGCCACGTAAGACAGATTATAACGCGAGAGTCACAAAGGCACTCAAGGGAAAGGGCGTACCTCACCTTGAAGAGCCGATGTACCGCGTATCCGCGTCGGCTTTTACAAAGGCTATAAGACGCGGCAAGGCATCGCAAGGCAGGAACGGCTGGATGGTTGACCTGCATAGCAAAAGCGAATACAAGCGGATGCGATGCTTTCTTACTCCGGACGGAAAGACAGGTGTAGCGATAAAACGCGATGGGGATGTAGTGTCTGTATTCTCCACCAGCGGAAAACGAGGCGCAATGGCAAAAATCATACCGTTTGCGGTCGCTAATGGTGGTCGCAAACTGGATTGTTATGCTTTCTCGGATGGCCGCAGTTCACTTCACAACATGTACGGAAGATTCGGCGCAAAGGCTCACGGCAAAATGACCTTTGACCCGCAATATAATCCTGTTTTCCAACGCACGGCGCAGGCCAATCCCGGTATGCGCAGACCCTCTCATGTCGTGGCGATGACGCTGCCGGGCAGTCTTGCCGGTGTCATGCGGGCTTACAACGCTGACAGGAAGATTGACCTTGGGCGCGTGAGGTCGTATAATGATTACGACAAGATGATGGATGACCGAAACGCGCATCTTGCACTACGCGGAAAGTCAAGCGGTGTCAGAGGCGCACTTGGCGGCGGTAAATAACCAACCCTAACACTACAAGAATATGGCAAAGATTGAAGAAATCATCCCGTTCATCCTTTACTTTGAAGCCGGCGTAAACAAACGCTATCTTTCACTTCCTCCCGAACAGATATTTGAGCAGGCGAAAAAGACGGGCTTCGCAAATGACCCCGACGATGCCGGCGGCGCGACCATGTGCGGTATCACGATAGCGACCTACAAGGCGTACTGCAAGCGGAAAGGCTATCCCGTACCTACGGTGTTCAGCCTGCGTAACATCACATACAAGCGTTGGCGCGACGTACTCAAGACGCTTTTCTGGGACAGATGGAAAGCCGATGAAATCAAAAGCCAAGCCCTTGCGAACAACCTCGTCGATTGGGTGTGGGCAAGCGGCGTGAACGGCATCAAGATACCGCAGAGGCTTCTCGGCGTGACACAGGACGGAATTGTCGGCCCAAAGACGATAGCCGCAGTCAACGCAGCCAACGAAGCGGAACTATTCACGAAGATTTACGAAGCCCGCATCAATTTCGTGGATGGCATCGTGCGCAGAAAGCCGAGCCAGAAGAAATTCATCAAGGGCTGGAAACGACGTATCAACGCAATCACCCTATCCGGGCTGAAATTCACATGATGACTTTACGCAAGAAATCCATAGATGACATTTACCGACAAGCTCAGTCAATCAAGGTTGAGCTTGCTGGTGGATGTCATTCCAACTGGGTATCATTGATTGATAAAATCTTATATCGCTATATTGACAATATTAAAAAATCAGCGGCATACCTACATTGCAAAATAGCCAACCATAGCAGAGAATTAAACTTCAGCGCAGCCGACTTTATCAGGATTAGGAATATTGCTAATAGCCTACAAGTTTATTCCCCGGTTTACATGGTGGAAAAACTCAGTGAATTTGCCCCCCGGTTGACCAGATAAATTGACCCCCGGAAAATCATTTAAATTGACCCCCGTCCGGTCAAGCAAATTACCCCCCGGAAAAAGACTTTACGGGAGTTGGCAAAAGGAGTTTTTGAGCTATATTGTATGTTAAATAATATTAAACATACG
>NZ_PUED01000073.1 GCF_003024925.1 Paramuribaculum intestinale | reverse complement strand
TCTTGGGAGTGCCTATGTCGGGAGTGCCATGCATTATCTGGCGCTGCAGATTGCTTATGCCTACAGTGTCGGCGTCGGCCACTCCTATCGTGCCAACACCGGCGGAGGCAAGATAGAGCGCCACCGGCGACCCGAGTCCGCCGGCGCCAACGATCAGCACGCGGGCCGAAGCCAGTGCCTGCTGTCCCGGAAGATCAATCTCGCACAAATTGAGATGACCCATGTATCGCTCGTTGTCCATGACATTTACTCTTAGAATTCAAGTACTCTTAAAATTCAAGCCCGGCATCGGCGGCAAGCTGCCGGTCTGACTCTACGGTCGATCCGGTAGTGGTCAGCATGTCGCCTGTTATGGCGCCGTTGATGCCCGCACGCATCGCGCGAAGCTGTGCCTCGCGGCTCAGGGCGGCGCGTCCTCCGGCAAACCGCAAGGTTATCCTGGGATGGATCAGTCTGAACAAAGCCACCGTGGTGACTATCTCGTCTTCGGTCAGCGGAGCCGAATCCTGAAGGGGAGTGCCGGGAATCGGGCAGAGTATGTTGATCGGCACCGACACCGGATCTATACGGCGAAGTGTCAGAGCCAGCTCCACGCGCTGGCGGCGCGACTCGCCCATGCCTATTATGCCGCCCGAACATATCTCAAGCCCCTCGCTGCGTGCCGCCTCGATGGTGGCGAGCTTCTGCTCAAGGGTATGGGTCGAGCATAATGTCGGAAAATACGACGGCGCTGTTTCCAGATTGCAGTGATAGCGCGTCACTCCGGCCTCGCGCAGACGCCTCATCTCCTCACGTCCGAGCAATCCCATCGAAGCGCACAGTTTCTGTCCGCCCTCGCTGTGGAGAGCCTCTATATGTCCGCAGGCTTTCTCAAGCTCCTGCCCGCTCATGGCTCGACCGCTCGTGACGAGCGAGAAACGCCCTATGCCATGGTTGCGGCTGCGGCGGCCTGCCTCCATGCAACGCTCACGGTCAATCAGCGGATACACGTCGGCGCCGGTCGAATAATGAGCCGACTGCGCGCACCATTTGCAATCCTCCGGGCATCGTCCGCTCCGGGCATTGACTATCGAACACGAGTCGAACTTACGCCCTATGAAAGTCGAAGTCACCTCTTCGGCCGCCTTCCATAGCAGCGGTAACTCCTCGTCAGCTATATCGCAAAGTGCGAGAGCCTCCTCATCGGTGAGACGTCCACCCGATTTTATACGCTCCGTTATCTCATTGAAGTCTATGTCATTCATCTTTACAAGATCGATATTATGTTTGTTTTACACCGGTTTTTAGAGTATGTTTGAATTTTACTTCTGTTCACTCAAAGAGGATTTTCGCATACTCTTATCACACGTTGGGATCAGGCTGCGGACCCGGCTCGCCCGAAGTGTCAAGTCCATGACGAAGCCATGCCCCCGACAGCAGACGCCACAGAAATATGGCACCTCTGAAGCACAGCTCTATGCACATGGCCGTCCACACTCCGGCAAGACCCATCGTCGGGGCGAGAAGCGCCGCTATCGGAAGCCTTACGAGCCATATGCTTGAAAAATTCATCACTGCGGGCACAACTGTGTCGCCTACTCCCACCATCACGCCGTAGGCCACGATCGAGGCAGCGAACATCGGTTCGGCCCATGCCTCTATCCTCAAAGCCTCCGATCCAAGGCGGCATATCTCCTCCACCGGACTGAACAGCTCCATCACCGCAGGAGCGAAAACCCACAGCACGGCTCCCATAAGGGTCATAACTATCATGCCGAGCGTCACGGTCAGATATCCGAACTGACGCGCAAGCGCCGGGCGTCCGGCTCCGTAACTCTGGCCGGTGAGCGTGGTGGCGGCGTCGGCCAGTCCATAGCCCGGCATGTAGCACAGCGCCTCGGCCGTGACCGCAAACGAATTGGCCGCTATAGCCATCACTCCGAGCGGAGCCACAATGACAGTGACCATGATCTGCGCCCCGCATATCACCGCATGCTCGAGCGACATCGGAGCCGAAACCTTCAGAGCGTTGCGCATCACCTTGCGGCGCGGACGAAACGAACCTTGATCCGAGGCCCGACGGCCGAATATGGCCAGATCGCGCTGCCGGCATGTGACATACCACAGCGCCAGAGCGGCGCAAACCAGTTCGGCGGCAACAGTGCCAAGAGCGGCACCGAGCACACCGAGTCCGGCACCGGGCACGGTCAGATGCACCGCGCCCACATCAATCTGACGCGCAGGAAATATGAGCAGGAAATTAAACACTACATCGAGCACACACATCATCACGTTGAGCCCGCCGGGCACTTTCATGTTGCCCGAAGCTCTCATGACGGCGCATCCGAGATAGTTGAGCGTAAGCACCGGCAACGCCGCCACAAATACCATGAAGTAGAGCGAGGCTTTGCTGTTGATTGTTTCGTCGCCACCAAGCCAGATGGGCAGAGGATGAGCTATGGCCATACCTATAAGAGCCACCACCGCACCTATGACAATAGAGGACGTGATACCCTGACGCAGGATTGACCGCGCCATCGAATAATCGGCAGCGCCGACACGATGGGCCACCTGGACCGAAAAGCCCATGGTGGCCGCCGAGCATGTGCCCCAGAAGAGCCACAGACTCGTACTCACCAGTCCGACGGCGGCGCTGTCGGACGCTCCGAGGCGGCCGACCATAGCAGCGTCGATATACTGCATGAGTATGCTCGACAGCTGCGCCATTATTGCCGGCCACGACAGACTCGCCGTCAGCTTCAGACGCTGGCCGAGCGAGAGCGGCGCCCCCGACTGGATAAGCTTTATCATATTTTGCGGTTAACGGCGCTTCAAGGCCGACAGTCCTTTGCATAGCCTGTCGAGTCCCTCGGCAAGAGTGGCTCTCGGACAGGCCAGATTGACCCGGAGGAATCCCTCACGGCCATACATCTCTCCGGCATTGACCCATACTCCGGCCTCAGCCTTCAGCTTCTCCTCAAGCTGCTCCGAAGTATAGCCCTCTATCGCACTGACATCGATCATCGGCAGATAAGTGGCCTCAAGCATGGTGACCGGACACTCCGGCAGCCTCTCGGCCACAGTCTTGGCAAAGAAACGGTAATTTTCCCATATATAGTCACAAAGGCTGTCGACCCAGTCGGCCCCCTCCTGGGTATAGGATGCCTTCAGAGCGTCGACACCGAAACATGTCAGATCACACACCTCATTAACATTTACCGCATGGTCGATTGCCTCGCGTGTGTCGGCGTCGGGACATACGATGTTGGAAGTATGCAGTCCGGCCGTATTGAAAGCCTTGGAGGGAGAAGTGCACACCACGGCCGAGCGGTCGATATTGCCGTAAGGCACATATTCGCAACCGGGCATGACTATCTCGCAGTGGATTTCGTCGCTGACCACTCTCACACCATTCTCGCGGCATATCTCCGCCACCTGCTCCAGCTCCTCCTCACGCCATGCACGGCCGGCCGGATTGTGGGGATTGCACAGTATCATCAGTTTAGCATCGGGACGTGCAGCCAGTTCGGCAAGTCCGTCAAGATCCATCTCGTAGGTGAAACGTCCGTCGGGCAGGTCTATCCGCTGCAGCGGATTCTCAAGCAGACGGCAACCGTTGTTGCGCACCGACGAGAAGAAACAGTTGTAGACCGGAGGCTGTATGATCACACCTTCGCCGGGCTTCACAAGCGCCTTTATGATGGCCGAAAGCGCAGGCACCACTCCCGGCACCGGAATCACCATCGAGGTGTCGATGCTGTAGCCGTGGCGACCCTCGAACCATCCGGCGAGAGAGTCCATGTAGTCCTCGTCGGCGAACGAATATCCATAGACACCGCTCTCCGCACGGCGTATCATCGCCTCACGCACCACCGGTGCCGTGCGAAAATCCATGTCGGCCACCCAGAGCGGTATGACTTCGCCGTTTCCGGTGTATGAATCCCACTTTATCGAGGCCGTGTGGCGTCGCTCGTTTATTCTGTCGAAATATGAATTGCTCATGACGGATCGTTTAATATTATCTTGCAGTCAGCGGGAGCCTTGACATTCCCGTCGATTATTACTTCACCTATCGAAGGTGCCTGTATGGATCCCGATGTCGGGTTCTTGACCGACGTGATATGGCTGTCGACCACCGCCTTTAGCGAGCTCTCCTCGAAAGCGAGATCGCAATCGGCGTCAAACGTGCAGTGTTCGAGCACGAGATTGTCGGCATAGCATAGCGGCTGCGTGCCCGATATATGACAACGCACCAGTCGCAGATTGCGCGAATGCCATCCGAGATATTCGCCGTGAAGCTCCGAGTCGCAGACGGTGACATTCTCCGTGTTCCAGAATGCATCTTTCGACTCTATGCGGGCATTGCGTATCTCCACGTCGCGGCAATACTGAAACGAATAATTGCCCTTCTGACGCCATCCGTCGATGCGTATGCCCGTGCAGTGCATGAACAGATAGTCGGCATTTTCCACCTCACAGTCGCGGCATATGATGTTGCGGCAGTGCCAGAGTGTTTCCTGGGCGTCGGGGATTCTTACCTTCGACAAGCTCACCCCGTCCATCTCGCGGAACATCTTGGGAGCCTCGACAAGAGTATCGTTCATCACCAGAGCGGTACTGTACCACAGTGCGGCGCGCGCTCCGGGAGTGAACGTACAATGGCTTATACGAAACCTGTCGACATGCCAGAAAGGATATTTTCCCTCGAAACGGCAATTGACAGCCTCTATGTCGCTGCACTCCTTGAGAGCCGACTCACCGGCATGGACAGTGACATTATCAAGCCTCAGACCATGGGAGGCGAACAACGGGCGCTCGCCGCCGAATTCTTCGTTTTTTATCTCTTTCATAGTAAATAACTGATCACCTTACATAAACCGATCCGGCACAGGCATGCATCATCGGTTTTACGACTGCAAAATTACGCATTCTTTTCGCTTTTGTGACCTATAATGATAAAAATGGATGCACCGGTCGGCATTAAGCGAAAATTACATTAAATTTGCACTATATTATACTTAAACACATCAATTCCCGCCATACAGTGCGAAACATACCGCTAAAAATACTACTCGCAATATGCATTGTCTTCATGGCAATGGCATATCCCGGACATATCAGCGCACAGATAGTCAACGCCGATTCAATAGGCACCGTGATCAGCTCCGACAGCATCCGACGGGCCTTCGACAACGGACCATACTTCGGACTCTATAAGGATAATTATTTCATATTCGGAACATCGGTAGGGCAGCGGCCTACGAAAGAGAACAGCAACATCAAATTCCAGATCTCGATATCACAGCGTCTGACCAAGACAGTGATGCCGCTCCACAGCTATCTGTTTCTTTTCTACACCCAGAAATGCTTCTGGAACGTGCTTGAAAATTCAATGCCGATGACCGACCTCAACTTCAATCCCGGCATAGGACTGGCCAAACCGCTGTTTGTCAAAAACCGGTATATCGGCAAAGCCTTTCTGCTGGCGGAGCACGAAAGCAACGGCCGCGACGGCACCGCATCGCGCTCGTGGAACAAAATATCGTTCGGAGGCAACATCATAATCGGCCAGCAGATGCAGGTACATGCCAAATTCTGGATTCCCATCATCGACGGAAAAGAAAACAAAGACATTCTCGACTACTGCGGAATATATCAGGTAGGCACATCGCTGACCACAGTCGACCGTCGATTCGGAGCATCGGTCATACTCACCAAGCGCAAAGGATGGAGGCTCAACTACAATACCATCATAGAGCTTAACTACAGGATATTTCCGCGCGACAACCAGTATCTTTTCCTACAGTATTACAACGGCTACGGGGAGGGACTGCTCGCCTACAAGGAATTCCACTCCCAGCTGCGCATGGGGATAGTGATCAAGCCCACACTCTTCTCCGACTACTGATGACAAAGACGCATTTCATTCATCATCCATACATTATAAGGCATCATCCATGAAACAATTAAAGAAAATCATTGCAGCCACAGCCCTGCTGGCCACAGTGACAGGAGCCTCTGCCAGTCAGCCCGGATCCACAAGGATCATGAGCTACAACATCAGAAACGGCGTAGGCTACGACAATCAACGCAACATACAGCGCACAGCCAACGTAGTGCTCCGGTCGCAGCCCGACATCGTGGCCATACAGGAAGTGGACAGCGTCACAGGCCGCAGCGGAGGCACATACGTGCTCGGAGATCTGGCCGAAGCCACCGGAATGCACGCATATTTCGCACCGGCGATCGACTACGACGGAGGTAAATACGGCATAGGACTGCTCACACGCGAGGAGCCGCTTAGCGTGAAACGCGTGTCTCTTCCCGGACGCGAGGAGGCAAGAGCTCTCCTCATTGCTGAATTTCCGGGCTACGTGGCCGCATGCACCCACCTGTCGCTCACTCCGGAGGATGCCATGGCATCGGTCGAAATCATCCGGCAGGCCGTGACTCAATCGGGCAAACCTGCAGTGGTGTGCGGCGATCTCAATTCGTTTCCCGAATCAGACGTGATCAGATCGCTTGAACGGGATTTCACTCGTGTATGCGACAATAACCCTACCTTTCCCGCTCCATCGCCCCAAGAGAAGATCGACTATATCTTTGTCAGCCGCGGATCAGGCGCCGCAAGCCGAGGCTATAAGGTGATCGACGCACCTGTCGAGAGCGACCACCGCCCCATAATAGCCGACATTACCCTGCCCGCTCCGGCCGACGCCATCATATATCATCAGCCCTACCTGCAGAACATGAGCCAGGATGGTGCCGTGACAGTCATGTACCAGACACGTCCGCTATGCACATCATCGGTCGAGTACGGCACCGACACACTCAACACGATCTCCGCACGACAGTTTGTGGCCGGGCAGGAAGCCGTCCACGACATAGAGCATCGTGTGAGGCTGACCGGACTTACGCCCGGACAACGCTATTTCTACCGCGTCAGGGCGCGTGAGATCACCGAAAACAAGGCTTACCACAAGACTTTCGGCAACGAGAGCGTCACACCGTGGCACACATTCACCGTCCCCTCACCTTCGCAAAAAGATTTCACTGCAGCGATAGTCAACGACATGCATTGCTTTCCTGCCACGATAACGGCCATGGCCGAAGTAGCAATGAAGCACAATCCCGACTTCGTGGTGTTCAACGGCGACTGCATGGCAGAGCCTGCCACACGCATGCAAGCCGTACACGACATACATCTTATGGCCGACGCATTCGGACTTGCCGACCGTCCGGGCATATTCATCAGAGGCAACCACGAGATACGCAACGCTTACTCGTCGGGACAGCCATCGCTCGTGGAGAGTGCCAACGGGCTGACATACGGTGCCTTCAACTGGGGCGACACGCGATTCGTCACACTCGACTGCGGAGAGGACAAGCCCGACACCACATGGGTCTACTACGGACTCAACGACTTCAGCCGTCTGCGTCAGGAACAGACCGATTTTCTACGCGGCGAACTCTCGTCGAAAGCCTTCAAAAAAGCGGGCCGCAGAGTGCTCATACACCATATACCCGTATGGGGCAACACCGACAGCTACCGCCCATGCACCGACATGTGGGCGCCGCTGCTTGCCAAAGCACCCTTCGACGTCAATCTCACTGGCCACACTCACGAATACAAGCGCATTGACCCCACACAGGGGCAGAATCCATTCCCGGTCATAGTCGGAGGCGGCTACAAACTCGACGGCGCCACAGTGATGATACTGCGCCGACGCGGCGACGAAATGACCCTTACAGTGCTCGGAGCCGACGGACGCACGATCGACACCATCAGTCTCTGACATACACAAAGACCCCTTCAAAGAAGTCCGGAGATATATCTTCGTGTTAAATTCAAACAATCTCTTATACTGGAGCGCATAATAAATGCCGCAGTCCGTACAGCTTAAATAAGCTGCGGGCTGCGGCATTTACTTTATTATTTTTCTTTCTTACAGCAGACGGGGCTATCAGTCCATCTCCAGATCAAGATTGAGCACCTCGTGCCAGGGGAGTCCCTGCACAGCAAGCTGCTCCATGAAAGGATCGGGATCAAACTCCTCCACATTATACACTCCGGGCTTCTTCCACAGTCCCTTGAGATACATCATCGCACCTATCATGGCGGGCACACCGGTAGTATAGCTGACGGCCTGCATGCCTGTCTCGCGGTAAGCCTCCTCGTGAGAGCAGTTGTTGTAGACGTAGTAGGTGAGATGCTTGCCATCCTTGTCAAGACCCGATATGCGGCATCCTATCGATGTTTCTCCGCGATAATTCTCGCCGAGATCCTGCGGATTGGGCAGCACAGCCTTGAGGAACTGCAGCGGCACAATCTTGGTGCCGTTGTAGTCTATCTCGTCGATGCGGGCCATGCCTATGTCCTGTATGACGCGCAGATGTGTCAGGTATTCCTGTCCGAAAGTCATCCAGAAGCGTGCGCGCTTTATCGAAGAATAGTTCTTCACAAGACTCTCAAGCTCCTCATGATAGAGCAGATACGACTCGCGGCCTCCGATATTGGGATAGGTGAGAGTGCGGTGTATCTCGAGCGGACCGGTGGTGACCCACTTTCCGTTCTGGTAATACCGTCCGTTCTGAGTAATTTCGCGTATGTTGATCTCCGGATTGAAGTTGGTGGCGAAAGCCTTGCCATGGTCGCCGGCATTGCAGTCGACGATATCGAGATATTCCATCTCGCTGAAATAATGTTTGGCCGCGTATGCCGTGAATACTCCGGACACGCCCGGATCAAACCCGCAGCCGAGTATGGCTGTCAGCCCGGCCTTCTCAAACTTCTCGCGATAGGCCCACTGCCACGAATATTCGAAATGGGCTACATCGCGCGGCTCGTAGTTGGCTGTGTCGAGGTAGCTCACTCCACACTCCAGACATGCATCCATTATAGTGAGATCCTGATAGGGGAGCGCCACGTTTATGACCATGTCGGGCTTATGGCGACGCAACAGTGCCACGAGCTGCTCCACCGAATCGGCATCGACCGTATCGGCTGTCATGTTCTTCGCTCCGATCTTGTCTACAATAGCCTGACACTTCGACAGAGTGCGCGAAGCGAGCACTATCTCGCTGAACACCTCAGGATTCTGGGCACATTTGTAGGCCACCACCGTTCCGACGCCACCGGCGCCGATGATTATTACTTTTGACATATCGCTCTATAGGGTTTGTATATTATTGAGCGTAAAATTACAGTTTTCAATTATAACTTCCAAATTTAGCTGCCAGGATTGACCGTGAATGACCATCATTTCAGGCGCCATGCCGGTAATCCGACACAGCGCCTTCCTGTCTGGAATATTTTTCCGTATGTCAGTTGCCTATTATCAGCGAACGGATCGGGAAAAGACCCTTTATGTCTATAAGAGTAGTCTTTTTGTTCTCCGTCATCAATATGATTATCTGATTGAACCAATAACTATCCTTGGTCCTATAGAAGCCATAGATAAGCGTACTCGTATCTCCCGATGCGGATTTCATCAGTAACTGAGGCTTATTCTGCACAATCTTGCCATGTTCGGCATTGATCTTTTCGCTTTCGGCTGTTTTCTCTTTGACATAATCAGCCACATAGTTTCTGGCTGCGTTTGAGGAAGCCTGACTCTGACAGTTGAATATATGGACAGCTTCGAATCGAGCGTCTTCTGAAGATATAGGAAGCCGCGCCATCATGTCCTTGTAATTCTTTTTCCCAAGCATAGCCTGAGATATATACGTGACGGTGACATTCGGGTCCTGGACCATATTTTCGATGAATACCGGCGAATCGGCCATGCATGGCGATATGATAGCCATGACAAGCAGCATGAGTGAAATAATTTTTTTCATATTAAGTAACTCTTAAAAATTAGATTATATCAGTATACTTATCAGTAACTCGTACATACTGCGGTGCTTTTTGACTTCGTTCGGCGCTTTTTGCTTTCATCCTCAGTTGTGTAGCTCGCTACACGCCTTCGGCTTCAATCAAAAATCACTCGAACTAACCTCAAAAATCACTCGCAGCTAATTTTTGAGAGTTACTTGTCTGAAATTTGGAATGGATGATATCTGGTTTTCAATAGATGCATTTACAGTCATTGACACTCTGTCAATGGTCCTGAACGCAATCTCATTGGCCGCATCGATACGGCTCTGTGCCATAGCCATGGCTCCTGCCAACATGGTCATGGCTTCGTCGGGATCGGTGATCACACGCGCTCCGCTACCTTGAACGGCGCCGTATGACGCCTCCATATCGGCCATGAACGGCTCTTCTCCGCCACCGTGTGTCATTGCGGCTCCTATAGTAGCTACGACAGCTATTGCAGCCGCTGCCGACGATACCCACACCGACCATCCCGAAAAACACCTCCTGAGGGGCTTTTCCCGTGCCGGAGCAGCCATATCATAGATTTCCTCAAAAGCTCGCAGCAGACGGCCGTCGGCCGAGTCATCGTCGGCGAGCATCATTCGCAGAGTGGTTTCCTCTTCGGCGGTAGTGTCACCGTCATAATACTTTCCGATAAGATAATCTTTGGTTTTCATTTTTCGAAGAGTTCTTTGAGTTTCTTACGTGTGCGCGACAATATGGCGCGTACATTCATATCAGTCATGCCTGTCATATCGGCTATCTCTTTTGACGAAAGACCTGCAATTGCGCTAAGCCTCATCACCATACGGCTGTTGTCGGGAAGCGCGTCGATAGCTTTCATCACCATAGAGGCGTCGGTACGGGTCTCGGCATCAGCATGTACCTTGCTGTCGGGCAATCCGGCACCATCGTTAAAGCTTACTTCCGATCTGCACCTGTGCCCATATATATCCATAGCCGCATTGCGTACTGCAATATTGAAATATGCCGACGGATTCGATACCGTTGCGAGAGATTCGCGCCCTCGCCACAGCTTCAGCAATGCATCCTGCACCGCATCGGCGGCCTCTTCACGATCGGCAAGTATCGCATAGGCCACTCTGAGCATCATAGGCCTGCATTGCTGTGATTTTATTTCGAATTCCTTACGGGTCATTACTACGGATAGCCTTATTTGACGGCTTATATAATTACTGACTCCGGCAGCCGGCAGTTTGTGACACCGCTACATCAATTTTCTAACAATTAATACAGCAGGCATTCGTCGTTCATCAAACCACGCTTTCTGACCAAAACCTTTTTCACCGGATAAAAACAAGGCTCTGCGCAAAGCATTAACTTTGACACAGAGCCTGTATTTGAGCCTGTAAAGGCTATCGGTTTATTCCGATCAGCCGTTTACTTTCTTCATGCGTGCGATGAGGTCGAGCACCTTGTTGGAGTAGCCGATCTCATTGTCGTACCA
The DNA here is from genome assembly GCF_003024925.1 of Paramuribaculum intestinale. GTDB lineage: Bacteria > Bacteroidota > Bacteroidia > Bacteroidales > Muribaculaceae > Paramuribaculum > Paramuribaculum intestinale. The sequence goes on along the minus strand of NZ_PUED01000073.1, from coordinate 1,378 downwards.
CGATACAACCTTCACGAAGGTCGGAGTCAGCTGGATGCCGGCCTTGGCGTCGAAGATCGAAGTGAGGGGGCAGCCGAGGAAGTCGCTCGAAACCACTGCGTCCTCAGTGTAGCCGAGGATACCCTTGAGTTCGCCTTCAGAAGCTTCCTTCATGGCCTGGCAGATTTCCTCGTAGGTAGCGGGCTTGGCGAGGTTGACAGTGAGGTCAACAACAGATACGTCGAGGGTCGGAACGCGCATCGACATGCCGGTGAGCTTGCCGTTGAGTTCGGGGATAACTTTGCCTACAGCCTTGGCAGCGCCGGTCGAAGAGGGGATGATGTTGCCCGAAGCAGCACGTCCGCCGCGCCAGTCCTTCATCGAGGGACCGTCAACAGTCTTCTGAGTGGCAGTAGTGGAGTGAACTGTGGTCATGAGACCTTCGGTGATACCGAACTTGTCGTGAAGCACCTTGGCGATGGGAGCAAGACAGTTGGTGGTGCAGGAAGCGTTCGATACGAACTGCTGTCCGGCGTATGTCTGATCGTTTACACCGCAAACGAACATGGGGGTGTCGTCCTTCGAGGGAGCCGACATAACCACGTACTTTGCGCCGGCCTCGATGTGAGCCTGAGCTTTCTCCTTGGTGAGGAAAAGACCTGTCGACTCAACAACATACTCGGCACCTACCGCACCCCATGCGATCTCGGCGGGGTTCTTGCAGGCGGTCACACGGATTTCCTTGCCGTTGACGATGAGGAGGCTCTTCTCCATGTCGTAGTCAACAGTGCCGTCGAATCTGCCGTGCATGGTGTCATACTTGAGCATGTAGGCCATGTAGTCAACGGGGAGAAGGTCGTTGATGGCAACAACCTCGATGTCCTCTCTCTTGGTCGAAGCACGGAACACGAAACGTCCGATGCGGCCGAAACCATTAATACCGATTTTAGTCATAATTGTTTGTTGTATTGTTGGGTTATGATGTTGCTTGTTTTTCTATCACTTTCTTAGGTCGCAAAATTACTAATTATTTTCGAGTCATAAATGTTATTGACATCTTTTTTTTCTTAATTTTGTTATAAGTATGGCGGCACATGGTCCGCCTTCACCTAAAATTTTTATAAATGGCTATACTAAAAGAATTTAAGGAATTCGCCATGCGAGGTAATGTCATCGACATGGCTGTCGGTGTGGTGATCGGTGCCGCTTTCGGCAAAATAGTTTCGTCGCTGGTCGACGACATCATCATGCCGCTCGTGGGAGTAGCCACAGGAGGCATGAATTTCACCGACTTCAAATGGGTGGTGCAGAAGGCTGTGATGAACGGACAGGAGATTGTAACTCCGGAGGTGTCGCTCAACTGGGGAACATGGGTTCAGACCATTGTCGACTTCTTGAT
>NZ_PUED01000072.1 GCF_003024925.1 Paramuribaculum intestinale | reverse complement strand
GCCCGGACGCCGCGACGACAAGCGCCGTCAGGATTCAAGCGAACGTTTCGACCGCAGAGACCGTCAGGGACGTCATCGCGACGACGAACGCCACGAATCCGCTCCCCGCGAGAATCAGGAGAATCCGCTGGCACGCCGCCGCAACCCCGAAGCCCTGAAGTCGATCACCGGACGAGGCCCCTCCCTGCCTCCGCAGCATGGCGAGAACGTAGTGATGCGCAGCCGCAGAGGCTGGCGCAACAGCAGCAACGACAGCGACAAGTAAGAGATTATCTAAGAGATTGTTTGTTTTTAACACGAAGAAGATCGCCTAAGACCTGATCAGCAACGAATCAAACCACTCCACATACCCTTTTTGACATGAAAGTAATTTTGCTCGGAAGCGGTGGTCGCGAATCGGCCCTCGCATGGAAAATGAAGCAGAGCCCGCTGCTCGAGAAACTCTATATAGCGCCCGGCAACGGCGGAACCGATGCTTTCGGAACCAATGTAGCCATATCGCCGACCGACTTCGAGGCTCTGGCCGAATTTGTCGACCGCGAAGGGATAGATCTCATAGTGGCCGGCAACGAGGATCCGCTTGTGGCGGGTCTGGCCGACTTTTTCAAGGCCAAGGGCGGCCCTGCCGTATGCGGTCCCTGCCGCGCCGGCGCAGCGCTCGAAGGGAGCAAGGATTTTGCCAAGCGTTTCATGGAGGCCAACGGCATACCCACCGCCTGCTACCGTTCTTTCACCGCCGACACTATCGAAGAGGGCTACCGTTTTCTGGAAGAGCTGAAAGCACCCTACGTGCTCAAGGCCGACGGCCTCGCCGCCGGCAAGGGAGTGCTGATACTGCCGACGCTCGACGAAGCCAAGGAATCGCTCCGCGAGATGCTTTCGGGCATGTTCGGCAAATCATCCGCCACGGTTGTGATCGAAGAGTTCCTTTCGGGCATCGAATGCTCCGTATTCGTTCTCACCGACGGCCATGGCGGCTACCGCGTGCTTCCGGTGGCAAAGGACTATAAACGCATCGGTGAAGGGGACACCGGACTTAATACCGGAGGCATGGGCGCCGTAAGCCCCGTGCCGTTTGCCGACGACACATTCATGGAGAAGGTGCGCACCCGCATAATACTCCCCACCCTTGACGGCCTCAAGCGCGAAGGGATAGACTATCGCGGCTTCATATTCCTCGGACTGATCTCAGTGGAGGGCGAGCCGATGGTGATAGAGTACAACGTCAGAATGGGTGATCCCGAGACAGAGGCTGTGATGCTCCGCGTCGATTCGGATCTGCTGCAGCTCATGAACGCCGCAGCCCATGGCGATCTCGGCGATCTCGAACTGAAAGAGAACCCGCAGACAGCCGTGACCGTAATGATGGTATCTGGCGGCTATCCCGGATCATATCCCAAAGGCAAGGAGATCACCGGCCTCGACACCGTAAGCGACAGCATCGCTTTCCATGCCGGCACAAGCCGCGGTGATGACGGACGCCTTGTCACCTCCGGTGGCCGCGTAATATCGGTCAGCTCTCTCGGCTCGGACATAGCCGAAGCCCTCGACCGCAGCTACCGATCGATCGCAGGCATAGACTTCGAAGGGAAATATTCGCGCCGCGACATAGGCCGCGACCTGATGAAGCTCCAAGGTATCGAGAAGTGACCCGTCCGGAGCAACGCCTTACCGACTTTCTGCGCTCGCGCGGATTCGCGTGGCTGCTCACAATGGTGGCCACTGCCGTGGCCTGCGTAAGTTTCATGCGCCCCATGCCGGACACTCCGGCCGACATGGGTCTGTGGCTTCCTTCGCCGGGGCTGTGGCTCTCCGACAGCCCGTCGACAAGCTTCGTCAGCGCCATAGCCGGAAGCATCGCCACCGCTCTGGCTATGGTGGCAGTGAACCGTGTATTCAATCTGCTGCGCACAGTTTCGGTGCTGTTCGCCGGTCTGTTCATGCTGCTTCAGAGCGCCACTCCGACCGAACTGACGCGTTTCAGCGGCGCGCCCCTGCTGGCCGTGGCCATGCTCATGTCAATGACCGCCCTATATGCGTCGTATCAGTCACGACACAATACCCGCAGGGTGTTTCTCATATTCATGACGATAACGACAGGGGCTATGTTTCAGTATGGTTTCATGCCGTATCTGATCGTCGCACTCATCGGTTGCTACCAGATGCGCCTGCTGAACCTGAAATGCATCCTTGCCGCTCTGACCGGCGTCGTGACCCCGCTGTGGTGCTGTCTGGCAGCAGGCATAATCGATCCGATGGCCATGCGTCTGCCTCCGATGCCCGATCCACACCTGTTTTTCAGCCTGCCGGTAGCTCCGAAACTCACCGTAGCCATCGGCGTCAGCCTGACCGCAGGCCTTGTGTGCGGCACACTCAATCTGATGAAAGTCATATCCATGAACGCCCGCACCCGCGCCATGCACGGCTTCCTTGCCGTCACAGGCATAGCAAGCGGAGTGCTATGCATCATGGATTTCAACAATGTAGTATTTTACGCAGGTCTGCTCAACGCGTGCACAGCCTTTCAGGTATCCTTCACCGTAAGGCTCTACGGCCATCGGCGCGCCTACATAGCCGTTATAGCGCTCACAGCAGCCTGTCTGTCGTGTATCTTATGGACTCTGACAACCACCTGAACGCCCGCCGCCCCGAAGTCATCATCGAGGCCAATATACCGTTTATCCGCGGCATCCTCGAACCTGTAGCCGACGTGAGCTATCTCGAACCGGAGCGATTCACGCCCGAGACGGTAGCCACAGCCGACGCCATCGTCACCCGCACCCGGGTGAAATGCTGCGAGGATCTGCTTGGAGAGAGCCGCGTCAGTTTCATAGCCTCGGCCACAATCGGTCTTGACCATGTGGATCTGCCTTGGTGCCGCAGCCATGGCATAACCGTGGTCAACGCCCCCGGCTGCAACGCCCCGGCCGTGGCACAGTACGTATTTGCCTCTCTACTTTCGCTTCCTGACTTCGGCCCGCTTGATGGGAAGACGCTCGGCGTGGTCGGCGTGGGCAACGTAGGCCGAATCGTTGCCGACTGGGGCGAACGGCTCGGGATGCGGGTGATGCGCTGCGACCCGCCACGCGCCCTCGCCGAAGGAGCGACAGGGTTCTCGTCCATCGAGGAGATCGCCGCCGAAGCCGATGCCATAACGTTCCACACCCCACTGACACGCACCGTCGACTGCCCCACATTCCATCTCTGCGACGACAGCCTGCTCGCCGGGATGACACACCGGCCGGTGATAATCAATTCCGCCCGCGGGCCGGTAGCCGACAACGAGGCACTTATCCGCGCACTGCGTGACAAGAGGATCAGCAATGTCGTGATCGACTGCTGGGAGAACGAGCCTGACATATCGCGCACACTGCTCGACATGGCCGCAGTGGCCACTCCGCACATAGCCGGATATTCACGCCAGGGCAAGATTCGCGCCACACAAATGGCGGTCGACGCCCTGACCGCACACTTCGGACTGCCGGCGACACAATGGAGCGAAAAAATGGCCGACGGCGCAAAAGCGACAATCAGCGCCGGCCTGATCGCTGCATCGTATGATCCTATGGCCGACACCGCCATGCTGCGCCGCGATCCGGCATCGTTCGAGCGACTTCGCAACCACTACCACCTGCGCGAAGAGCTGTCGTAAGCCAACGGCGACATCCGGGACAGGGCACAAACCGACTATTAACCAACGTGAAAAGCAGCTCGACTCTGCGAGTTTTTTTGTATTTTTGCGACATTATATCCGACACACGATGAAAATAGCACTGATAGGGTATGGCAAGATGGGCCATGCGATAGAAAAGATAGCGCTTGAGCGCGGCCATGAGATAGTGGCTCATGTAGACATCCACAACGGCGACGCCGCGATCGACTCCGACGCTTTCCGCTCGGCCGACGTGGCGATCGAGTTCACAACTCCCGCCACAGCCTTTGACAACATAAACGCCGCTTTCGCACAGGGAGTTCCGGTGGTGTGCGGCACTACCGGCTGGACTTCGCGCCTCGGAGAGATCAAGGAGATATGCGACGCCGGGAAAGCGACATTTTTCTGGACATCTAATTTCAGCATCGGCGTGAACATATTCTTTGCCCTCAACCGCTATCTGGCCGCCTTCATGGCCGGATTTCCGCAGTATCGCCCGACGATGAAAGAGATACACCATATCCACAAACTCGACCATCCGAGCGGGACTGCGCTTACGCTCGCCGAAGGGATCATGGACTCGGATCAGCGCATAGGCTGCTGGAGCGAGCAGATCAGCGACGACCACACACTGCTCATAGACCATGAGCGCGAGGGAGAAGTGCCCGGCACACACATAATCCGATGGGATTCGCCTGTGGACACCATCACGATCGAGCACCGTGCCAAAAGCCGCGAGGGATTCGCTCTGGGCGCCGTCGTAGCCGCCGAATGGGTAAAAGACCGCAAAGGATTCCTGACCATGCCGCAGCTCATGGAGGGGATGATCAGCAATCCAGCGCTGATGAAGACAGCAGGACTCTGAATCCACACCTAAAACACTTGACCACACAAAGCAATGGACAAAAATAAATTCGTTGCCGATCTGAAATCGCGCATCGGCTCCACCAAAGCCACGCGGTGGGTGAGATTCGGCATAGTCGCCCTCCTGTTTCTGGGCTGGGTAGCCTGGATGGGCAACTGGTGGCTTGCCCTTCTGCTCGTGCTTCTCTTCGACATCTACATCACCGGCTACATACCCTTCACATGGTGGAAAAACAGCCGATCCAAGACCGTGCGCACCGTCATGAGCTGGGTTGACGCCATAGTCTACGCCATTGTGGTGGTGTATTTTGTATTCGCTTTCGTAGGCCAGAACTATCAGATACCGTCATCGTCGCTTGAAAAATCGCTACTCGTCGGCGACTATCTGTGGGTCAACAAAATGGCCTATGGTCCGCGCGTGCCAATGACTCCGGTGCATTTCCCCCTGGTGCAGAACACCATGCCCGGATGGCTCGGAGGCACCAAGAGCTATCTTGACAGCCCGCAGATCAAATACCACCGTCTGAAAGGCTTCGACACCGTAAAGACGGGCGACATCGTGGTGTTCAACTTTCCGGCCGGCGACACCGTGGCCTCAAACATGCCCAATCCCGACTATCACACTCTGGTAAGACTCTACGGCCATGATGTGGTAAACTCCGGCGATCCGGCCTTCGGCGAGATCATTTACCGGCCGGTGGACCGTCGCGAGAACTACGTGAAACGCACGGTAGGACTGCCCGGGCAGACGATCGAGATACGCTCCGATTCGATCTATATCGACGGATCGCTGCAGCCGATGCCCGCCGAAGCCCAGCACAACTATTACTTCCAGACCAAGCGCCCGCTCACCGACTCCGACTTCGACAATCTCGGCATAGCCGTCGATGACCGCCACCGCATATCGACCTCTCCGTCGGACTACCCCGCCCTGGCCTCGCTGGGCTTCGACACAAACGCCGACGGCACCATTCCGCCGATATACTTCGGTCCGCTTACAGCCGGAATGCGCGAACAGATGCTGTCGCAACCCAATGTGTTCAGCCACCTGATGAAACAGCCCGCCCCGACCGACGACACCCTGTTTCCCGCCGGAATCGCCGACGACTGGACTCGCGCACAGTACGGTCCGATATGGATACCCCGGCGCGGCGCCACCATACCCCTCACACGCGAGAACTGGGACATCTACAACCGCTGTATCCGCAACTACGAGGGCCATAACGACGCCTATATCGACCCGGACGGCACGGTGTATATCGACGGCAAGCCGGCCGACAGCTATACCTTCGGGATGGACTACTACTTCATGATGGGCGACAACCGCGACAACTCGCTCGACTCGCGCTACTGGGGCTTCGTGCCTGAAGACCATATCGTGGGCAAGCCTATCATGATACTGCTCTCGCTTGACAAGGACAAGGGTCTGTTCAGCGGCGGAATACGCTGGAACCGGATACTGCGCAGCGCCAACCCCAAATGAACGCTCCGCTCTATCCGCCCCAGTATTGCGCGCCGGCCGCCTATTATGCCTCGATGGCACGCCGCGGCGAAGCATGCATAGCCGACGGCCTGAGATATGACAAGCGGTTCAAATCGACCCACCGGTGTCTGATTCCCGGCAACCACGGCATGATCATGCTGACTGTGCCTACAGTCAAGCCACACCGTGCCGACGCCACATGGGCCGACGTCGAAGTGTCGGATCACGGATCATGGTGGAGCGAGCATCTGACAGCCATGGAATCGACCTACGGACGCACACCCTACTTTGAATTCTACATCGACGACTTCCGGCAGATCATCGGTCCACAGGCCGTAGGCCGTAGGCTCACCGACTTCGACGGCGATCTCGATACCCTGATACGCCGTCTGCTCGGCATATCGACCGAAGTCTCGCACTCCGCCGAGCCATTACACCCCGGCTCGCTCTGCGAGCACACCCCCGATCTGACGATCGGGCAATACTGGCAGATCAGACCCACCGAACAGGCCTCAACAGGCCGACTCAGTGTGCTCGACCTACTGTTTTGCCTCGGCCCGGAAGCCCTGACGCTGCTTCTCGACGCCTCCCGCTCACCAATCCAATCGCGATAACAATCCACGAAACAAGAACTCCGATCCAATCAAAGCAACATGGAACAAATAAAGCAATTTCTGCGCTCGCGCAGCTTTATCGGCACTATCGTGTCGCTTCTGGCCATAGCCGCCATATCGCTGGCATTTTTCTATCCCGACGCCCTCGAAGGCAACGTGCTGCGTCAGCACGACATGCAGCAGGGAGCAGCCATAGGCCATGAAGCGGAAGCCTTCCGCGAAGCCACCGGCGAAACCACCCGCTGGACCAACTCATTGTTCTCCGGCATGCCCACCTTCCAGATAGCTCCCTCGTATCCCTCCAGTTCTCTGATAAGCTGGGTCAATACGCTGATGGGGCTCGGCCTGCCCTCGCCGGCCAATCTGGTGGCGATGATGATGATCGGATTTTTCATCCTGCTGCTCAGCATGAAGATGCGCTGGTATGTGGCTCTGACCGGCGCAATAGCCTACGGCTTCTCATCGTATTTCATAATCATCATAGGCGCAGGCCATATATGGAAGTTCGTCACTCTGGCCTACGTGCCGCCCACGATAGCGGGTGTGCTGCTATGCTACAGAGGCCGCTATCTTGCCGGAGGCGCCATGACGGCCTTCTTCGCCATGATGCAGATAGCCTCCAACCATGTGCAGATGACCTACTACTTCATGTTTGTCATAGCGGGCATCTCGATAGCCATACTGATATGGTCGGCCGGCAGAGGTCAGCTCCGCCGATGGCTTGCCGCCACAGGAGTGCTGGCCGTGGCGGGCATCATAGCCGCCGGCGCCAATCTGCCGAGCCTCTACAACACCTACGAATACTCCAAGGAAACAATGCGCGGAGGGCATAGCGAGCTCACGCAGCCCGACAACTGCGCCAACTCTTCGAGCGGAGGTCTTGACCGCGACTATATCACGCAGTACAGCTACGGCACAGCCGAGACATTCACCCTTCTGATTCCCGACCTCAAGGGGGGCGCATCCATGAAACCTGAGAAAGGGAGCAGCAAGATGCTCACCCTCGCCGACACCGACAAGGCCAGAGATCTTGCCGCGAAAGGAGAGATAGACCGTCAGGAACTGCAATATCTCGGCTACATGAGCCAGTATTTCGGAGAACCCGAAGGAACGAACGGACCGGTTTATGTCGGCGCACTGATCGTGGCTCTGTTCATACTCGGATGCTTCATAGTCAAAGGCCCTATCAAATGGGCGCTGCTTGCGCTTACGGCGCTGTCGATACTACTGGCACTCGGCCGCAACTGCATGTGGCTCACCGATCTGATGATCGACTACATGCCGATGTACAGCAAATTCCGCACCGTAGAGAGCATACTCGTGATAGCCGAATTCACGATGCCGCTGCTTGCCATTATGGCTCTTCAGAAACTGCTGACGACGCCCGATGCCTGGCAGCGGTTCAGGCGTCCGATGACATGGAGCTTCGGCATGGTACTGGCACTCTGCCTCGCCGGCATACTTATACCCGGCATCTACGGATCGCCCATCGGCGGTTCTGACCGCCAGATCGACGCCATGATCTCGCAGAGTCTCTCGGCGGGAGGCGCCGACCAGGCGACCCTGCAGTATTTCAGTCTGGAGAATCCCCGGATATATGCCGCTGTGGAAACGATACGCAACTCCATGGTTTCGGGCGACGCGCTCCGCAGCTTCATGATCGTGGCCGCCGGCGCGATAGTGCTTGCGGTATGCATGCGCGGACGGCTTAAAGCCGGCGTGGCGATCGGCGCGATCGGTGCTATAGTGCTGCTGGATCTGTTTACCGTCGACAAGCGCTATGTGGATTCGGAAAGCTTCGTGGCCAAGCGTCTTGCCCTGGCTCCTCAGTTCCCGCTCAGCGACGCCGACCGGGCGATCCTCGCCGACACATCGATGAACTACCGCGTGATGGACATGCAGCGTTTCTGGCAGGCCGACCCCTCGTATCACCACAAATCCATCGGAGGGTATCACGCCGCCAAACTCACCCGCTATCAGGATCTCATCGACCGGCATCTTCAGCCGCTGCTCAGCGGCAATCCGAGTGAGGCTGACTTCAGAGTGCTCGACATGCTCAACGCCCGCTACGTGATCACCGGTCAGGGAGAGGCTGTGCTCAACGACCGCGCCCTGGGCAACGCATGGATAGCCGACTCGCTGATATATGTGGACGGAGCCGATGCAGAAATGGCCGCATTATCGGAAATAGATCCCGCACAGACAGCCGTAGCCGACCGCCGCTTCACAGCCACACTCGGCGCAAGCACCATGGCGAAAACACCGGGCGACACCATATTCGAAACCACCTACGCCCCCAACCGGCTCACCTATCACGCCCGCTCGGCCAAAGGCGGCGTGGCAGTATTCTCGGAGGTCTACTTCCCCTGGGGCTGGAAAGCCACAATTGACGGCAAGGAGGCGGAAATAGGGCGCGTGAACTATCTGTTGCGCGCCATGCGTATTCCGGCCGGAAGCCACACCATAGAGATGCGCTTCGACCCCGACTCGCTCAAGACCACCACCGCCACGGCCTACGCCTCGATCATACTGGTATATCTGGCTCTCGCAGCCGCTATAGCCGCAGGCTTCAGGCGTATCATGGCCGGCCAGAGCGTATCGACGGCAGAAAAAGATGTCGACTGACGATGCTTCTCAAACACCTTAAACGCCCTATAAAGCGACGGTGGCGCGGACGCGGCAACGGCGTCCACTCACCGTTTGCCTACAGGTTTATCACCGAGGTGCTCCGTCAGAAAGACGCGTATTACGCCTACGACCAACTTGACGGCTATCTGCCGCGTCTGGCCTACAGAGTGGCGCTTTGCGTGTCGCCTCAGCATGTGACCTGCCACACCGATGACCCGGCGATAGTCCGTGCCCTGCAGCTCGGACATCGCCACGGGCTGCTCAACCGGCGTCCGATCGACGCAGACTATGTAGAACTGACAGTCAAAGGCCCCTCGTTTTCAGCCGACATAGCAGCGATGCGCGGCCGTCTTGACTCCGCCGGGTGCGGCATGCTGTTCGAGGGACGGCGCGCCGCCATCGCGGTGTGTTCAACCATACTTCCACGCACCGACTATCTGACCGACACATGACCGAACTGCGCCGCATAACCGACATGTCGCGGCTTCTCGACACCTACGAGGCTCATATAAGCCTCGAGCGCGGACTGTCGGAAAACACCCGTATCAGCTACCGGATGGATGTGGAAAAACTCACCGGCTTTCTTGCCGAAGAGTCGATAAGCCTCTCCGAGCTGAGCCTGTCGCACCTGCAGAGCTTCGCAGCCGCGCTCCACGACCTGGGCATCAGCGCCCGCTCCCAGGCCCGCATCCTGTCGGGAGTGAGATCATTCTGCCGGTTTCTACACACGGAGCATTTTCTGGCCACCGATCCGTCGCAGCTGCTCGAAACTCCAAGCATAGGCCTGCATCTGCCCGAAGTGCTCAGCGTGGAGGAGATTGATGCCATGATCGCGTCAATCGATCCGTCGACGGCCGAAGCCACGCGCAACCATGCCATCGTTGAGACCCTCTACGGCTGCGGGCTGCGCGTGTCGGAGCTTGTCAGTCTGGAGATAGGCCGCATCTATGCCGCCGAAGGGTATCTGGTGATCCGTGGCAAAGGCTCGAAAGAGCGTCTCGTGCCGGTGTCGGACACAGCCCTGGCATGGATCGAAGGATATCTGCCCGAACGCGCCGCCCTGCCGATAAAGCATGGCGAAGAGCCCTTTCTGTTTCTGAGCCGCAGAGGCACCCGCCTGACACGACAGATGATATTCACTATAATAAAACGTCTTGCCTCAGCCGCCGGCATAGCCAAGACCATATCGCCGCACACCCTGCGCCACTCCTTCGCCACACACCTGCTCGAAGGGGGCGCCAACCTGCGCGCCATACAGCAGATGCTCGGCCACGAGAGCATAGCCACGACCGAGATATACCTGCATCTCGACCGTTCGCGCCTGCGCCAGGAGATACTCGACCACCATCCACGCAACCGGCGTCACTGAACCGACTCCGGCACAAAATGAGTGAAGAGAAGTGAAAAACCGCTCCTGCGACAGCACGAAGCGACAAATGAGCTTGCGAAATAGACAGATAATAAGTAACTTTGCAGTAATCACCACACGAACGAGTGGATACCGACAGAACAAAATCATAAAAATCAATACCATTTTCCTACTATGACCATCAGCAAGTCAATCCTGACAGCCCTGGCTCTGGCAGCGATAGTGCCGGCCTGGGGACAGGACACCTTCGACCTCCAGTCGCAGCGCAAGGAGGTGCAGAACTATCTCGCCGTTCCGGGCGAAAAGCTCGACCACAAAGGCATCATCATCAATCCCACTCCCCACAGCCTCGAAACGAACGGCGCCGGCACACTCGGCATAGCCGACGGATTCAAGCTGAAAGGGGATCAGCGCTATGAAGCCGATCTGCTGAAAGCATCGATCCCCACATCGTGGAAGGGGACCCTCCTGACCATCGCCACCGGCGCAAAAGCCGCCAAGAAGCAGAAGGTGGAAGCCAAAGAGGGCGCCTACCGCCTGACCGTGGACAAGAACGGAGTGACCATCACCGGCTATGACGACAAAGGCGCTTTCTACGGCATACAGACCCTTCGCCAGCTCGTAGAAAGCCCGATAGCCTCCAACGGCACACTGCCCTACCTCACCATCGCCGACTATCCCGACCTGCCTCACCGCGGAGTCGTGGAAGGCTTCTACGGCACTCCGTGGAGCCACGAGGTGCGTCTGTCGCTGATCGACTTCTACGGCCGCAACAAGATGAACGACTATCTCTACGGCCCGAAGGATGATCCGTATCACAGTTCCCCCTACTGGCGACAGCCCTATCCCGAACAGGAGGCCAAGCAGATACACGAACTTGTGGAGGCCTGCAAGGCCAACCGCGTTAACTTTGTCTGGGCCATACATCCGGGCAAGGACATACGCTGGGACAAGGCCGACTACGACAGCCTCGTAAGCAAGCTCGACATGATGTATGACCTCGGTGTGAGATCGTTCGCACTGTTTTTTGACGATATCGAAGGCATCGGCACCGATTCCAACCGCCAGGCCGAACTGGTCAACGACCTCACCCGCGACTTTGTGGAGAAGAAGGGCGACGTGACCAACCTGATGATATGCCCCACCGACTACTCCCAGCTCTGGGCCAATCCCGGCCCGAAAGGACAGCTTGCCATCTATGGCGAGAAGCTCAATCCGAAGGCCGAAGTGTTCTGGACCGGCGCGGTGGTGTGCAGCGACCTGACCCCCGAAACCCTTGAGTTTATCGACAGCCGCATCAAACGCCCCGCACTCTACTGGTGGAACTATCCCGTTACCGACTATGCCCGCAACTATCTGCTTCAGGGTCCGGTGTATGGTCTTGACACATCGCTCACCTCAGCCCAGACCTCAGGCATAGAGAGCAACCCGATGGAGCATGGCGAAGCCTCTAAACTCGCTCTCTACGGCGTGGCCGACTACGCATGGAACGTAAGCTCGTACAACCCGATCGACAACTGGGAGCGCGGACTCTCCGAACTTGCCCCCGACCAGGCCGAAGCCTACCGCCTCTTCGCGATACATTCGGCCGACACCGAGACCGGCTACCGCCGCGACGAATCATGGGAAACCACCACTTTCCCCTTCGACAACTATACCCCCGCCCAGTTCGAGGCTCTTAAGAAAGAGTTCGAGGCCATCAGGCAGGTGGAGGGCAAGATGGACAAGATCAGCAACAAAGCCCTGCTCAAGGAGCTTAAGCCATGGCTCACACAGTTCACACGCCTCGGCGAACGCGGCGCGCGCACCCTCGATCTGATCAAGATCTTCGAGAGCGGCGACGACACAGCCTTCTGGAACAACTATCTGGCCAACCTCATGACCGATGAGGAGAAAGCCGCCTACACCGCCCACAAGTCGGGAACGATGAAGCTCCAGCCCTTCTATCAGAATGCCATGGACGGGATGCTCGAAGCGTTCTACAAAAAGGCCTCCGGCGAAGTTCCCTCGATGTATAAAGGCACCGGCAGCTACCGCAGCCTCGGCTCCGTACAGGCCAAAGCCATGCTTGACAATGACTCGACCACCTACTACCATTCGGGCAACGCCCAGCGTGCCGGACACTGGGCCGGCCTCGACCTGGGCGCAGTGCGCAAGGTGGAGGAGATCAATATACTCCAGGGCCGCAACTCGGTTGACGACGTGGATTATTTCGACAACGTGATCCTTGAGGCCTCGGCCGACGGAAAGGACTGGAAAGCCCTGACCGACTCGATGCAGCCACCATAACCAAAACACGACACCGGGCACACTGGCAACACACAGTACGGAAGAATCA
>NZ_PUED01000071.1 GCF_003024925.1 Paramuribaculum intestinale | reverse complement strand
GTTGTGATATAGTGATGGGTATGAGCATCGATGTTCGGATTGATCCGCAGTGCCACACGCGCCACCTTTCTTTCCTCAAGAGCAAGCTGCTCAATAATCTCGAGCTCCTGGGCCGATTCCACATTAAAGCATCCTATACCCTCACGCAGTCCAAGCAGTATCTCGCCATCGGTTTTTCCAACGCCGGCAAAAACTATGTCCTCAGCCTTGAAACCGGCGTTAATGGCTGCCGCGATCTCTCCACCGCTGACCGTATCGGCTCCAAATCCGGCCTCGCTAATCCGGCGCAGTATAGCCGGATTGGCATTGGCTTTCATCGCATAGTGCACATTGAAACCATATCGCGAAACAGATCCCTTGATCTTGTCGAGTGTCTGCTGCAGCAACTCCATGTCGTAATAATACAGCGGAGTAGCCGCTTTGCGAAATCGCTCGATCGGAAATTTCATACTCATTGTTATTATTCCGGTTTTGTTTCAAACAACTGTGCGCTCAACAAATTAAGCGCACGGACTTTGTCGGACGCCTTTACCAGAAGCGATATGTTGTAATTGCTGCCACCGTATGATATCATTCTGACAGGTATATCATGGAGCGCATTGATCACATCGGCTTCGAAACCACGGTTCTGCCATTCAAGATCGCCTACCACACAGATGATGACCATATCGCGATCCACCGTCACTGTGCCGAACTTCTTGAGATCCTCGATGATCTGATGCAGATTGCGCTCATTGTCTATCGTCACCGACACGCCCACCTCAGATGTGACGATCATATCGATCGACGTACGGTGTGTTTCGAATATCTCAAACACTTTACGCAGGAATCCATAGGCAAGAAGCATTCGGCTGCTCTTGATCTTGATGGCTGTGATATTGTCTTTTGCTGCCACAGCCTTGATCTTGCGTGTCGGCCGCGTGTTGTATATCAGCGTACCGTGAGCCTCGGGCTGCATGGTGTTGAGCAGACGCACGGGTATATTATTGAGCTTGGCCGGAAGCACACATGTCGGATGAAGAATCTTGGCTCCGAAATATGCCAGCTCCGCCGCCTCCTCGAAGTGCAGTTCGCCTACCGGCTGAGTGTTTTCCACAAATCTCGGATCATTGTTGTGCATTCCGTCTATATCTGTCCAGATCTCTATCTCCTCTGCCTTGACGGCCGCACCTATCAGCGACGCCGTATAGTCACTTCCGCCACGCTGCAGGTTGTCGGTCTCTCCATATGCGTTCTTGCATATATATCCCTGAGTGATATATAGGTCGGCGTCGGAGTTTTCCTGCAGAAGCTCGTTGATCTTATCAGTAATATACTGCATGTCGGGCTCGGCATTCTTGTCGGTCCGCATGAATTCGAGTGCCGGAAGCATGGCCGCATTGATGCCGCGTTCGTGCAGATAATTGATCATAAGAGCCGTCGACATCAGTTCTCCCTGGGCAAGAATCTCCTTCTCTTCAAAAAGAGTGAAAATAGGCTTGCTGAACGACCGGATAAAGCCGAGGCATTCCTCTATGGCCTGCCATGCTTTGGCACGGTATTCATCGGTAGCGTAGAGATCTTCGACCGTAGCACGATATTTGGCCTCAAGCATGTTGATGGTTTCTTTCGCACCGGTCAGATTCTTCTTGTAGAAATAGTCGGATATCTCTACGAGCGTATTGGTAGTTCCCGACATGGCCGAAAGCACTACTATGTTCTTGCCACGCTTAGTGATAAGCTCCACTACATCTTTTATTCGCTGAGCCGAACCTACAGAGGTGCCGCCAAACTTCAAGACTTTCATCCTATGTGTATTGTATGTATTAATAATGTTCGTTTTCTATAAATGCCAACATACTATGGCATTATCGGCACAAAGGTAATCAAAAAAGCCCTAAACGCCAAGTATCGGTGCAAGTGTTTGCCAATTTCTCATCACCTTCTGCCATCTCACCTTCTGCCATCTCACCCTCCTCAGGCCACTACCACGAAGGCGTGGCAACGGAGATATACATTCACGCAAATTCGGATATTCCCTTGCGCTCACATTTGAGCACACGTCCGGGCATCTCCTCGACCAAACCGAGATTGTGGGTAGCCATCACAACGGCCGTACCCTTGCGCGATATTTCGCGTAAGCGGTTGACGATCTGTTCACTCGTAGCCGGATCAAGATTTCCGGTAGGCTCGTCGGCAAGTATCAGACGCGGACGGTTGAGCAGCGCCCGTGCTATCACTATGCGCTGCTGCTCACCCCCCGAAAGCTCATGAGGCATCTTATATGACTTTGTCAGCATTCCCACTTCGGTCAGAACCTCCTCGATACGTGCGTCTATCTCATGCCGGTCGTTCCATCCGGTGGCATCAAGCACAAAGCGAAGATTGTCATAGACACTGCGATCGGTCAGTAGCTGAAAATCCTGAAACACTATGCCGATCTTGCGGCGGAGCATCGGGATATCACGCCGACGGAGTGTACGTAGGTCATATCCAAGCACCTCGGCATGACCGGCAGCTACAGGAATCTCGGCATACATGGATTTCAGCAACGAGCTTTTGCCACTGCCTACCTTTCCGATCAGATACACGAACTCCCCTTCTTCCAGCGTAAAGTCAACGTTTTTCAACACTATCAGCTCCTTACGATGGAGTTCTACACCTTTATAGTCTATGATTTTCTCCATTATCCTGACTATCGTGATTATCGTTTAATATCAGTATCCCATATCAGAGATAAACTTTATGCGCATGAGCCTGATTTCTTCCTCCGAATAGTCGCTGCCAAACTCTTGATAGGCCTCTTCAAGCATACCGCTCTCACTCTGCTTAAACCAGTCGAAAATCTCGTCCTGCTGATCCTCGTCGAGCATCTCGTCAATATAATAATTGATATTTATCTTAGTGCCGGAGTTGACTATCGACTCGATCTCATCGAGCAGTTCGTCAAACTCCATACCCTTCGAATCCGCTATCTCATTGAGATCTATCTTACGGTCTATCGCATGAATGATCGAAATCTTCACCTTGCTTTTGTTGGCAAGACTGCGTACTACAAGATCTTCCGGACGGTCTATATCATTTTCTTCGACATGCCGGCGGATCACCTCCACAAATTCCTTGCCGTAGCGACGAGCCTTTCCTGCACCGACGCCCGCTATCCCGGCAAGTTCCTCGATATTCACCGGATACGTGGTTGCCATAGCCTCAAGTGAAGGATCCTGGAATATAACGTAAGGGGGCAACGAATTCTGACGGGCTATCTTCTTGCGGAGATCCTTTAGAATGGAATACAGTTCGGGGTCGGCAGCACATCCGGCGCCACTCTTAAGCACCTCGACCTCTTCCTCCTCATTAAATTCACGGTCTTCCACAATTTTGAACGACTCCGGCTTGTTAAGAAATTTCTTTGCCTTGGGAGTAAGTTTGAGCAAGCCATAGTTTTCAATGTCACGCTCAAGATATCCGGCTATTACAGCCTGTCGGATCACTGCCGACAGAAATTTCTGATCAGATTTTTCGGTACATCCAAACAACTCCAGTTCGTCATGTCCGAGATTTCTGACATCAGCAGTACGTTTGCCCCGCATGACATCGACTATATGGTCAGCCTTGAATTTCTCTTTAAGCGCCGCCACCGTTTCTATGACAGCACACAATTCATCTTTTGCTTCCACTTTTTTCTTTGGGTTTAGACAATTGTCGCAGCTCCCGCAGTTTTCAGGCTTGTATTCTTCGCCGAAATAATGCAACAGCGACTTTCGACGGCACAGACTCGACTCGGCATATCCGGCGGTTTCCAGCAGCAGTTGCCGTCCGATGGTCTGCTCCGACAGAGGCTTGTTCTGCATGAATTTTTCCATCTTCTGCAGATCCTTAGCAGCATAGAATGTTATACACTTTCCTTCGCCTCCGTCACGGCCAGCTCGTCCTGTCTCCTGATAATATCCCTCTAGGCTTTTGGGCATATCGTAGTGTATGACAAACCTTACATCAGGCTTGTCGATACCCATGCCGAAAGCTATTGTAGCCACTATGACATCAACCTTCTCATGCAGAAATGCATCCTGGTTTTCCGAACGGGTCTGACCGTCCATGCCGGCGTGATAGGGCAACGCCTTGATATTGTTCACCTGCAGCATTTCAGCCAGTTCTTCCACTTTTTTACGGCTCAAGCAGTAGATGATACCGGATTTGCCCTCGTTATTCTTGATAAACTTGATTATATCACGGTCTACAGTCGGCGTCTTTGGTCGAATCTCGTAATATAGGTTTTCACGATTGAACGACGACTTGAACACACGTGCGTCAAGCATCGCCAGATTTTTCTGTATATCATGCTGCACCTTAAGAGTCGCCGTAGCCGTCAGTGCTATTACAGGACGCTTGCCGATCTCGTTGATAATAGGTCGTATACGACGATATTCCGGACGGAAGTCATGACCCCATTCAGAGATGCAGTGTGCCTCGTCAACAGCATAAAATGATATCTTTACGGTTTTAAGAAACTCGATATTTTCCTCTTTGGTCAACGATTCCGGCGCCACATACAACAGCTTAGTCTTTCCAGAAGCCACATCGGCTTTTACTTTGTCTATGGCCGCACGATTGAGCGACGAGTTCAGAAAATGAGCCACATCATCCTCTTCGCTGAAATTACGCATGGCATCGACCTGATTTTTCATCAGCGCGATGAGCGGGGATATCACGATGGCCGTTCCTTCCATGAGTAGTGACGGCAATTGAAAACACAATGATTTTCCACCGCCTGTAGGCATAAGCACAAAAGTGTCATTGCCGTCAAGCAGGCTCTGCATTATAGCTTCCTGATTGCCTTTGAATGTGTCGAAGCCGAAATGATGTTTGAGAGCTTCAGCGAGGAGGGTTGGATGAGTCATGGAAGGAATGTGAGGGATTGATATTATTTACTGTTCGCTTTGACAATTGGTTTAGTTCTACGTTGGTTTGTGAGGAGCGGTTTAAGGATAATCGGGAGGTTACTTGAATGTGGCTGTTTCGAAATTTGCCTGACGAAGTTTGTCAAGGGCATACTCTGCAGTCACCTCAAACTCCTTTAGATCGCTTGAAGGCACATCAAACATGGCATCGGTCATGATAGACTCCACGATCGAACGTAATCCGCGTGCGCCAAGCTTGTATTCTATGGCCTTGTCGACGATAAGATCAAGAGCTTCCGGCGCAAAGACCAGTTTCACGCCATCCATATCAAACAGTTTCTCATATTGCTTGATAATCGCGTTTTTAGGCTCGGTGAGCACGCGGCGCAAAGCTTCGCGGTCGAGCGGCTCAAGATGGGTCAATATCGGCAATCGGCCTATGATCTCAGGAATGAGTCCGAATGATTTCAGATCCTGGGGAGCCACATATTGCAGGAAGTTATCGCGCTTGATATTTCCGCGCGCGGTATTATTGGAATATCCTACCACATGCGTGTTAAGCCGTTGCGCAATCTTGCGTTCTATGCCATCGAAAGCACCTCCGCATATAAACAGTATGTTTTTCGTGTCGACAGGTATCATCTTCTGCTCCGGGTGCTTGCGTCCTCCCTGAGGCGGAACATTGACAACCGATCCTTCGAGAAGCTTCAGCAAACCCTGCTGTACGCCCTCTCCGCTCACATCGCGAGTAATCGAGGGATTGTCGCCCTTGCGTGCGATCTTATCGATTTCGTCAATAAACACGATGCCTTTCTGCGCTCTCTCCACGTCATAGTCAGCGGCCTGCAGCAGACGCGTGAGAAGGCTTTCAATATCCTCTCCCACATAGCCGGCCTCGGTAAGCACCGTGGCGTCGACTATAGTGAACGGAACATCAAGCATTCTCGCTATCGTTTTGGCCAAAAGAGTCTTGCCTGTACCGGTCGGTCCGACAAGTATTATATTGCTCTTTTCTATATCTACGTCGTCATTGTGTTGCGCCAGACGCTTGTAGTGATTGTAGACTGCTACCGACAGATATTTCTTAGCTGCGTCCTGACCTATTACATAGCTGTTAAGAAACTCGCATATTTCCTTAGGCTTAGGAACATTGTCCATCGACTCTCTATTGTCGGGCTTGGATTTCGACGGCTTTTGCCCGAGCACATCCTGACGGTACTGCGCAAGAGCCTCATTGATCTGCTCCACACATTCAGAGCATATATGTGTATCCGATACCGGACTTGGTACAAGCACCTCCGAAGCCTCAGCCGGCCGGCCGCAGAAAGCACATTTTATCTGGTTCTTCTTAGCCATTTTGTCTTCTGGTGTTTTTTGAAAATCCAGCGGCGTCATTCTAGACGCTCACTTCTGAAACTCGATCAATGCTTGGCCTTTACAAGCACCTCGTCAATCATGCCATAGTTCCGAGCCTCTTCGGCCGTCATCCAGTAATCACGGTCGGAGTCCTGCGCCACCCTGTCATAGCTCATCCCCGAGTGATCGGCAATGATAGTGTACAGTTCCTTCTTGAGTTTTTGTATCTCACGCGCCGTAATCTCGATGTCCGAGGCCTGTCCTTGAGCGCCACCCATAGGCTGGTGTATCATTACCCGCGAGTGACGCAGAGCAAAGCGCTTACCCTTAGCCCCGGCCACAAGCAGCACCGCAGCCATCGACGCCGCCATGCCGGTACAGATTGTGGCAACATCGCTCGACACATACTGCATAGTGTCGTATATTCCAAGACCGGCATACACAGAGCCGCCCGGAGAATTGATATATATGCTGATATCCTTGCCCGGATCAGCCGAGTCAAGATAAAGCAGCTGCGCTTGTATCACATTGGCCGTATAGTCGTTAACATCAGTGCCTAGAAATATAATGCGATCCATCATCAGACGTGAGAATACGTCCATCTGGGCCACATTAAGCTGACGCTCCTCTATAATGGTCGGAGAGATATAGCTCGACGTGATAGTCGCAGCATACTTGTCGAGCGCGAGCTGGTTCATGCCGAGATGCTTCACGGCATAATCTCTGAAATCATTTTTCATATTCTCTGTGTTCAATCTTTTCCTTCTTGTAAATTCTTTATCAAAGTTAGTAAGATTTTGGCTGAATTGCAAGTTTAAGATGTTTTTTTTGAAACAGCATCATTAGTTTAACGACTAAAAACACTGACGGGACTCCCCTTTTGCGATGGGGAATCCCGTCATTATTATGACATCCGACGGCCTTTCCGGCCGATCTCATCAGATTGTAGACGCTATCTCCTTGAACTTGTCAAGGCTTACGGTTTCACAGTCGAGAGTCACACCGTTCTCAATGCTCTGGAACAGCTTGAAATCACCGCACTGTTCCACAAGACGCGGACGGTAGTTCTTGTCGGCCAGAATGTTTTTGGCGTAATTGGTCAGAGTTTCGTCATCAATATTGGTCATGCCATACTGGGCGAACTGACGGGCTGCGATACCTTTGGCCATATCGATCAGATCCGATTCCTCTATTTTCACCTCAAGCTTCTGGGCTATATTCTCCTTCACCAGCTGCCACTTGAGATCCGGCTCCATGCGACCGTATTCCTCATCGATATTGCTGTCGTTGAGACCTTCGTTACGCATTATGAGCCACTTCTTCAGTATTGCGGCAGGCAGCTCCATCGATCCGTACTTCTCGAGGAAATATTTGCGTGCCGACATGCGGAACACCATTTCCGAATTCTGCTTCAGCTCTCCGGCGATCATCTCGCGGATAGCATTGCGGTAGCCGGCTTCATCGCTCACCTTGTCCTTGCCGAACACCTGATCAAAGAACTCCTGATTGAGTTCAGCGGGTCTTACCACAATAATTTCAGAGATGGTGAAACGGAAATCATTGTGAAGGTCGGCCACCTTAGCTTTGTCTACCTGCAGCATCGATGACATCTCGGTCGGATCACCATTACAGGTCATCCAGGGATTGAAAGTGATCTTGTCACCGACTTTCGCTCCCTTGAAGAGATCCTTCTGATCGTCCGACTTGAAATACATCGGAGCTACGATGCCGTTGGTCACCTGAATCGCGCCTTCGCCTTCGATAACATTACCGTTCTCGTCAAGCTGCTCTATAGCGCCCTTCACCAGAGCGTCATCCTCAAACTCCTCGCCAGGCACCTGTGCGCCGAAACGCTTGCGGAAAGCCTTATCCTGCTCGTCGACCATCTCATCGGTCACCTCGATAGTATAATAAGGTATATGCTCATCCTTGTCGATCTTCACGTCAAGTTCGGGAGCGAGAGCCATATCATATTCAAAGGTGAAATCTTTCTCTTTCTTGAAATCGAGTGCCTTCACCTCGACAGGCACAGGCTGGCCGAGAACATTGAGCTTATTGTCATCGATATATTTCATGACAGCCTCAAACACGTCGTGATTGATCACATCGCTTGTGACATCAGCCCCGAAACGGCGGTGCAGATCGGCGATGGCTACGTGTCCTTTGCGGAAACCCGGAATCTGATGGGTCCGGCCGATCTCCTTGAGCTTCTTGACAACGGTATCCTTGTAATCGTTCTCTTCGACATTCACCGTCAGGCGTGCGCTGACAGCGTCAGTCTTTTGCATGGTTACGTTCATAAATCTACGTTATGTATGTAAGTAAATTGATTTTTCAATAACTGAAATGCAAAATTACCAAAAAAGGGAATAATCCGCAATCCGTCGCCCAATTTTATTCAATTTTCACACTTTGCATATCCCAATCTTTATATTCCGGTTGATATTATCGTGGAATTTTACTAATTTCGCCAAAAATTCAAGAGATTCCACCATGGCAGAAAACCCTCTACTTGACAAGCTCGACGGCATTGAATCGCGCTTCGAGGAAACAGCCACTCTCATCACTGATCCGGATGTGATCGCTGACAGAGAGCGATATGTGCGTCTGTCTAAGGAATACCGTGAACTTCAGAAACTGACTGATGCCGCGCGACAATACCGCACGGCGCTGTCGGATCTTGACGATGCTAAAAATATACTCGCTTCGGAATCCGATCCTGAATTGCGCGGCTGGGCCAAAATCGAGATCGCATCAATAGAGGAGCAAATCCCCGCATTGGAAGAAACCATAAAACTGCTGCTCATACCGGCTGATCCGGCCGACTGCCGCAATGCCATGCTTGAGATACGTGCCGGAACAGGTGGAGATGAAGCCGCACTGTTTGCAGGCGATCTCCTCAAAATGTACGCCCACTATATTGAGTCGCGGCACTGGACCGCCGAACTACTGTCGGCCAGCGAAGGCCCATCGGGAGGTTTCAAGGAGGTCATAGTCCGAGTAAGCGGCGACAACGTCTACGGCACTCTGAAATACGAGAGCGGAGTGCATCGCGTCCAAAGAGTGCCGGCAACCGAAACACAAGGCCGCATACACACATCGGCTGCCACCGTTGCGGTGCTGCCTGAAGCAGAGCCATTCGACGTCGTTATAAATGAAGGTGAAATAAAATGGGACACATTCCGTAGCGGAGGAGCCGGCGGACAGAACGTCAACAAAGTGGAATCCGGAGTGCGCCTACGCTACCATTGGAGAAACCCAAACACAGGCGAAAGCGAGGAAATCCTGATCGAATGCACCGAAACGCGCGATCAACCCAAAAACAAAGAACGGGCACTCTCCCGTCTTCGCACCTACATATACGACCGCGAACGTCAGAAATATGACGACGACATAGCCTCACAACGCCGGTCGCTGGTGTCGACAGGCGACAGATCAGCCAAAATACGCACCTATAATTTCCCGCAGGGACGCATGACTGACCACCGCATCAATTATACCTCCTACAACCTTGCGGGATTTATCGACGGCGACATACAGCACTGTATCGACGCCCTTATTGTGGCTGAAAACGCCGAAAAACTAAAAGAATCCGAACTTTAACCAAAACAACGATTATATATGACGCGCAAACAATTGATCGACAACATAAAAAGCAAACAGTCATTTCTATGCGTAGGGCTGGATCCCGATATCAAAAAAATACCACAGCACCTGCTTGACTGCGAAAATCCACTGTTTGAATTTAACCGCCAGATCATTGACGCCACAGCCCCATACGCCGTGGCATATAAGCCGAATCTCGCATTTTACGAATCTCTCGGCACCGAGGGCTGGATCGCCTTCGAAAAGACAGTGAACTATCTGCGCGAACACTATCCCGACCAGTTCATAATCGCCGACGCCAAGCGAGGCGACATCGGCAACACATCGCGCATGTATGCACAAAGCTTCTTCGAACATCTGGGAGTCGATGCCGTGACCGTCGCCCCATATATGGGCGAGGACAGCGTCACACCGTTCTTAGGCTACGAAGGAAAATGGGTGGTACTACTCGCACTCACATCCAACAAAGGATCACACGACTTCCAGCTCACAGAGGACACCGACGGCACTCGCCTGTTCGAAAAAGTCATAACAACCTCAAGCCGATGGGCATCTCCCGAATCAATGATGTATGTGGTCGGCGCCACACAAGGACGCATGTTCGAGGACATACGACGTCTGGCTCCCGACAACTTCCTCCTCGTACCGGGAGTCGGAGCCCAGGGAGGTAGCCTTGAGGAAGTATGTCGCTACGGCATGACATCCGACTGCGGCCTGCTGGTCAACTCGTCGCGCGGAATAATATTCGCCTCCGATGGACCAGACTTCGCCCAAAGAGCTGCCGAAGAGGCTAAAAAACTGCAACAGCAGATGGCCGAAGAACTCAAAAAGTTTTCAGTTTAAGAAAACAATAAGTATATTTGCCACGTAATATTACCATAAACGAAACGACAAACTAAAACCATATTTCTATGACAATCGACAATTTCAACTTCGACGGCAAAAAAGCCATCGTACGTGTTGACTTCAACGTTCCCCTTGACGAGAACGGCCACATTACTGATGACACCCGTATCCGTGGAGCCCTCCCCACACTCAACAAGATACTCAACGACGGAGGAAGCCTCATCATCATGAGCCACATGGGCAAACCCAAAGGTAAGGTCAACCCCAAATTCTCTCTCTCGCAGATCAAGGACGATGTAGCCAAGGCTCTCGGCCGCGAAGTGAAGTTTGCCGACGACTGCGCTAAAGCCGCCGATGCCGCCAAGGCACTCAAGCCCGGCGAAGTGCTGCTCCTCGAAAACCTCCGCTTCTACCCCGAAGAAGAAGGCAAGCCCACCGGCATCGAAAAGACCGATCCCGGCTACGAAGCAGCAAAAAAAGAGATGAAAGAACGCCAGAAGGAGTTTGCCAAGACCCTTGCAAGCTATGCCGACGTATATGTCAACGACGCATTCGGAACAGCCCACCGCAAACACGCCTCTACAGCCGTAATCGCCGATTCGTTCGACAAAGACCACAAGATGCTCGGCTACCTTATGGAGAAAGAAGTGAAAGCCGTCGACAACATACTTAAGGACATTCGTCGCCCCTTCACCGCCATCATGGGTGGATCTAAAGTATCCACAAAAATCGGCATCATCGAAAACCTCATGGACAAGGTCGACAACCTCATACTCTGTGGCGGCATGACCTACACCTTCGCAAAAGCCATGGGCGGCCACGTCGGCGATTCGATCTGCGAGAACGACAAGCTCGATCTCGCTCTCGACATCATGAAGAAGGCCAAGGAAAAAGGCGTAAATCTCGTGCTCGGCACCGACTGCGTGGCAGCCAACGCATTCAGCAACGACGCCGACACACAGATCTGCTCCGTAAAAGAAATACCCGATGGATGGGAAGGTCTTGACGCCGGCCCCGAAACCCGCAAATCATTCGAAGCCGTCATCGAACCCTCCAAGACCATTCTTTGGAACGGCCCCGCAGGAGTGTTTGAATTCGACAACTTCACTGCCGGTTCACGCGCCATCGCCGACGCAATCGTGAAAGCCACCAAAAACGGTGCATTCTCACTCATCGGCGGCGGTGACTCCGTGGCATGCATCAACAAATTCGGACTCGCCGACGAGGTATCGTACGTATCGACCGGTGGCGGCGCACTGCTTGAGGCAATCGAAGGCAAAGTACTTCCCGGCGTAGCCGCAGTAGAGTAATCCCCTGCTCATGCACCGGCTCCCCACGAGGGAGTTCAGCATATACAAAAAGACACGACCCGACTACAATAGCCGAGTCGCGTCTTTTTTTATGTTTTATGCCGTGCTACCCCGATATTGACCCGTACCTACTCACGTTTCCCTTCTCCCACACCAACGTGAGTGTGCCGTTCGGCATACGGCAGTTTTGTGCAGACCTAATCACATTTGGACTAAGCATAGTGTATATCATCACTTCTTCTCTATTGTCAGTCCACCACAGATGGACGACAGGCCCGTCATAATAGACAAAGTGCTTTACTATACTTTCACAACGCTATGCGGAAAAATAAAGAAGAGTTAGAACTTTCAAAATACGATAATGAGTTATCGAACCTTGAGAATAAGATAAGTGATGTGCTGCTAATGTGTTGTCATTTAGTGACTATGTGGAAGCAAGCAGACCTGCTTACAGCTCATAAACTCCAAATATGTTATTCCCTGATGGTATTTATCGGGATAAAGAAAATGACGGTTATCGAACCATTACAGAAAATGCAGGGCTTGCAGTAATACGTAGGATAACTGAGAGTTACAAACGATAAAAAGAGGAAAATCCTTGCGGAAATTCCTCTTTGGTCAACTCGTGCGCATAGGGGGACTCGAACCCCCACGTCCGCAGACATTAGATCCTAAGTCTAACGCGGCTACCAATTACGCCATATGCGCCTTACGTGTACGGTGCAAAATTACTCAGTTTTTGCGAAACGCCCAAATTTTTGCCGGAAGAACAATTGTTTTGTACCTTTGCAATATGAATTTCAACCTTCAACACACATGCGCGGATTCAGCCGCCAGAGCCGGCATGATATCCACCGCCCATGGCGACATACTGACCCCGATTTTCATGCCAGTCGGCACAGTGGCGTCTGTCAAAGCAGTGCATCAGCGCGATCTCGCCGATGACGTCAAAGCCCAGATTATACTCGGCAACACATATCATTTAT
>NZ_PUED01000070.1 GCF_003024925.1 Paramuribaculum intestinale | reverse complement strand
ATTTGTGTCTATGGCTTATCTCTTGGAAGAACTGATGCTTACTGGTGGGATGCAATAGCACAGACTCTTCTGACAAAAGATGCCAGATTACTATTTTATGCCTATGACGATGAAGTACCTCTTTATCGCCCCCAATTAATAAATCGAATGAAACGGCGATGGAAGAACTCTTTTCTACAATCTACTAAACTTACGGAAGAAGAAAAGAAGAAGATTTCAGAGAAAATATTTGTTGTAAATCGCCCAACAGTTTTTGACATTAGATTATAGGTTTATGAGCGAGTTTGACGAGTACATAAACAGAGACAGAAGGAGAAGGCGATTATGGATAGCGGACAGATAATATTATTTCAGACGCTGGTTGGCGAGACGAAGATTGAGGTTCGGCTTGCCAATGAATCTGTGTGTGTTTCACCGTCGATTATTTAGCATAAATTCAATCACCCGATTAATTAAATAGAGAAAGATATGCAAACGCCTCCTTTTATAGTGTCGCCATTGGCAATAAATCTCATTGCGGAGATTTCGGCTTTGTTGGAACGATATGCCATCGCGCTTGAAAACGAAGACGGATTGCGTCTGCGCAAGGCGAACCGCATCAAGACCATCCACAGTTCTCTTGCAATTGAAGGCAATACGCTGTCAGAAGATGAAGTAGCCGATATTATCAACGGCAAGAATGTCGTCGCCCCGATTCGGCAGATTCAAGAGGTGAGGAATGCCATAAAGGCGTATGAACTTTATGGCACGTTAAATCCGTTCAAAGAGGCTGACTTGAAGAAAGCTCACTCAGTTATGATGGAGGCGTTGACCGATGATGCCGGACGATACCGCAACGCAGGCGTTGGCGTTTTCGGCGAAAAGGGTTTGGTACACATGGCTCCGAGTGCGTCGATGGTGCCTCAGCTTATGGGAAACCTGTTTGAATGGCTAAACAGTTCCCAAGACCATCTGCTGATTCGGTCGTGCGTATTCCATTACGAATTTGAGTTCATACATCCGTTTAGCGATGGCAACGGACGCACCGGGAGACTTTGGCAATCGCTCATATTGGGCAGGCTGAATCCCGTTTTTGAGCATCTGCCGGTAGAGAATATGGTTTTCTCCAATCAGCAACGATACTACGATGCTATTGCCGCATCTACTGCTGCCGGACAATCGGGGCCGTTCATTGATTTTATGCTGACAGAAATCCGTGACACACTGGAAAAGCATAAAACAACAGAGAAAGTTCCTAATAAAGTTCCTCACAAAGTTCCTAATAAATCGGAGACCCATATCCTTGAATTATTGCTGAAATCGCCGCATATAACGGCAGCTGAAATTGCCTCAGAAATAGGGATTACCGACCGTGCAGTAAGAAAGATTATAAGTGCCTTGAAAGGGAAAGGGCTTGTGGAGCGCGTCGGAAGCAACAAATCTGGCTATTGGAAAGTGAATCTCAAATGAAATTTACTATTGATTATGAATGAGAATTATTTCATCGACATATTTCAATCGCTGATTTCGCATAAAGAAAGTGAGGTCGTGGAGTTCAAGAAGGCGGAGAACAGCTTTGACTTCGACGACTTGGGCAAGTATTTCTCGGCGTTGAGCAACGAGGCGAATCTTCGTGGGCTTGATTTCGCATGGCTGATTTTTGGCCATGACGAGAGGAAACTACATTAAGAACAGAACGATTATATTATGATGGACGATGATTTCTAAGTTGTTTATGCATTAAAAGAATATTTTGATATGGCACTACCGATCAATATAGAAGATTTACTCAACAAGCGTAAGGTTGAATCCAACCGCATCGAGTTTAAGACCGGGTGGAATCCTGATAAAATCTACCATACTGTCTGTGCTTTCGCTACGGATCTTGAGAATACTGGTGGCGGCTATATCCTCGTCGGCGTTGAGGAGGAAAACGGTGTGGCCAAGCGTCCGGTAAAAGGTCTGAACGAAAAAGAGATTGATGATATTCTTAAGGATATGGTCGGGTATGACGCAAAGATTGAGCCTGCATACATGACAAAGGTATCTCCTGAAATCGTTGACGGGAAGCCAATTCTTGTAATATGGGTGCCATCCGGCCTTAATCGGCCATATTCGGTTATGGAGAGTGTTGTCGCAAAGAAGTCAACACCCAAATTTTATGTGCGCAGCAAATCCTCAACCATTGAAGCCAAAGGAGAGATTCTTGATCAGGTGAGAGCCCTTGCCAATCGTGTGCCATTCGATGAGAGAGGCAACGAGGCAATAAAAATCGATGATATATCGGGTATGCTTGTATATGAGCATCTCAAGACGGTGAAAAGCAAACTTGCGGAAAACTTTATCAGCCGCTCGCTGATAGAGATCCTTGACGAGATGGATCTATTGACCGGACCACAGGAAAATCGCCTTATCAAGAACGTTGCGGCAATGATGTTCTGCGAACACCCCGAAAAGTTCTTCCCCGTAACCCAGGTAGATATTGTGATATTCCCGGAAGGAAGCATTGAGAATCCTGATTTAATGATTGAGGCACCAAGGATTACAGGCCCCGTTCCCAAAATGATTAAGGATGCTTTGTCATACCTGCGTACTAATGTCATAAAGAAAAAGATAGCCAAACCATCTGATCGCGAGGAGTCGGATAAGACATTTAATTATCCCTATCAGGCATTTGAGGAATGTATCTCAAACGCGCTTTATCATCGTGACTATCAAGAGCGTGAGCCGGTTGAGATTACCGTTGAGCCAACTCATGTCGACATTCTGAGTTACGCAGGGCCGGACCGCTCCATAAGCAGCGACGCTATAAAAGCGGCTAAGAAACTTAAGGCGCGGAGATATCGAAACCGGCGACTTGGAGATTTTCTTAAGGAACTTAATCTGACTGAGGGTCGTGCCACCGGCATACCTACCATACAAAAAACTCTTAAAGACAACGGATCTGCTCCGGCCACTATCGAAACAGATGATGACCGCACATACTTCTTAATGACAATCCCATGCAGAGATGGCTTCGCAAGTAAACTGTCTGAAGACGATTTTGGCGGAAATAACAATTGGACTAACCGACTTGGACAAACACTTGGACAAACATCTGTCCAAGTCCAAGAAGCTATAAAACAAAGTATTATAACTAATAAAGAGCAACTTGGACTGTTACTTGAACAGATGACTGTAGAAGTATGGAATAAGTCCAAAAGGAAAGAAGACATCTCAAAAATGTCAGAATATGTCATAAATATACTTAGTCTCCTTAAGGAGAACTCATACTCGGCAAGTTCATTAATCAAAATCTTGGATTTCGGAGACTCAAAGGATTTCAAGAGAAAACTACTTAATCCTATGCTCAGCTTAGGGTATATCAGCATGTTATATCCTGATAAGCCCACAAGTGCAAAACAGGCATATCGGTTGACCACCATCGGATTAAAGCTATTCGGCTCATGAGCATTGATATTGTTTTTGTCTTTCCACCAAATAATGAGTAGAGAAATCAGTACTACTCCAAAAATGAGTAGAACATCAACAACATAGAATATTCAGGACGACTATTTGCGCTATGACACGACTAAAAACACAACTACTTCAGGTATTAGTCGTATCAGTAGTCGTAATCCGACCGAAAAGGCTTCTAATCCGACCGTCTTCATGTCATCCGACCTAAAAATCGGTCGGATGACTCTTGTCAGTTCGCAGTATTATCGCTAATTATGTCTTCGAAAGCAAGCCCGATGAGGCTATAAATGGAGGCTGCGACAGCCTCGGACAACAAGACTGGACGGTTCTGCCAAGTCAATGACTGACCAAAATTAGGGTTGAACCATTTAAACTGCAACTCCTTAGTCTGGCTATAGTTGCCAACACTGCATCGAAAAATCCGAAACAGCAATACACACATATATCACAGCTTGTAACACTGTCTGTATGAATCACCGTAAAGCTCTTATAGCGCTTGCGCTGGGCACGTTTGCCCTCGGAGTGGCCGAATTCGGCATGATGGGCGTGCTCGGCGACGTGGCACGCGGGGTCGACGTGTCGATCGTCAAGGCCGGACACCTGATCTCGATATATTCGGCAGGAGTGGCCTGCGGTTCACCGGCGCTCGTACTGCTCCACCGCATGCCGCTGCGACGGCTCATGATACTCCTTGCCGCAATGATACTTCTCGGCAATCTTCTCGCGGCTATATCGGTCGACTTCACCATGCTTCTATGCTCACGACTCATCTCCGGACTGCCCCACGGCGCATATTTCGGCGCCGGAGCGATCGTATGTTCGCGCCTCGCCGCCAAAGGCCACGGAGCGGCGGCCGTAGCCGTCATGATCGGCGGAATGACGATAGCCAATCTGGCGGGAGTGCCACTGGCCACGCTCGCCGCCAATCTCGCCGGATGGCGATATCCGTTCGCCATAGTGGCCTTCATGGCCGCGCTTGCGCTCGCATGCCTCTGCCGCTGGCTTCCGTCGATAGAGCCACTCCCCGACACCGGCATCAAAGGCCAGTTCGCCTTCCTCCGCTCATCAGCTCCGTGGCTCATCTACGGCGGAGTCTTTTTCGGCCAGGCGAGCGTCTATTGCTGGCTGAGCTACATCGAGCCTATAATGACACGTGTGACCGGATTTTCAGGCGCGGCAATGACCTACGTCATGGTCATCGTCGGACTCGGCATGGTGGCCGGAAATGCTGTCGCGGGCCGTCTTGCCGACCGCCACAGCGTATCTGTTGTGTGCGGGCTGCTTGCCGCCGCCATGGCCATTGTCATGCCGGCGATATATCTGCTCGACGCGTTCAAGATACCGTCGCTCCTGCTGGCTTTCATGGCATCCTTCGGACTGTTCGGCATCGGCGGACCGCTTCAATATCTCATAGTGCGTTTCGCCAAAGGGGGAGAAATGCTCGGAGGAGCGGGCATACAGATCGCATTCAACGTGTCCAACGCCGTTTCGGCATGGATCGGAGGAGTCGCCATCGGAGCCGGATGGAGTCTGAGTTCCCCGGCGCTGGTCGGAGTGCCGTTCGCTTTGGCAGGAACCACTTTCCTCTGGCTGCTCCACCGCCGCTACGGCCATGAGGGAGCCTGACGCCTGCAAGACACCTCAACGCAGAGACATTAGTTGTTGATCTTCAGCGACATTCCATTAAGACGTCGGTACAGATCGAGCGCATAGACATCGGTCATGCCCGACACATGGTCCACCACCGCCTGCACCTTGCCGTAGAGCGTAGGAGCGTCCACCTCATACTGGTGCGGCACCTTCGACAGCAACAGCTGCGAATAGTTCAGCTCGGGATAGCGCACGGCATGGATCAGCTTTTCCATCAGAAAAGTGATTATCGACGTTCCAGCCAGCTCCAGATCCACCACGTCGGGGGTCTTGTAGATCTTGTCCCACGACAGAGCGTTGCAGGCCCGGTAGCCATCGCGTTCGCGTTCAGGAATATGCTCCACGAGACACCCCTCGAAGTCACCGGCGAGTATCGCCTCCTCATTGTCGGTGAACGTGCGTGCGCAGGCATTCACAAGCACCCCTATCACGCTCGACCGCAGATAACCGATCTTCTCGTTGGGGTCATCCACACGCTCCATATTGTCCACGATACGGCTCCGGCGCTCCGGCTCGAAAAACGACAGCAACAGTTCGGTCACTTCGCCGGTGGCGAGAAGCCCGAGTTTATGGGCGTCCTCGAGATCCATCACCTCATAGCATATATCATCGGCAGCCTCCACAAGATATACAAGCGGATGACGCGCATAGCGCAGCGATCCGTCGGCCGACGGACGGCGGAGCATCCCCAGCTCGTCGGCCACGCGGCTGAAGTCGGCCCTCTCCGAAGTGAAGAATCCGAATTTGTTTTTTTTGCCGGCAAGCATCGATTCATAGGGATATTTAACTATCGATGCCAGAGTGGAATATGTCATTGCGAAGCCCCCCGGACGACGCCCCTTGAAGCGGTGGGTGAGCAGACGGAAAGCATTGGCGTTGCCCTCGAAATGGGTCAGATCGGCCCACTGTCCCGGAGTCAGCTCCGACTGAAGCTCACGCCCGGCACCCTCGCTGAAAAATGTCGATATGGCCTTTTCGCCCGAATGGCCGAACGGCGGATTGCCAAGGTCATGAGCCAGACATCCGGCGGCAACGATCTCCCCGATAGCGTCGATCTTGCCCGCCCAGGGCTGCGCGCCATGACGCTCGCGGAGCACGATGGCGGCCTCGGTGGCGAGAGAGCGGCCCACACAGGCCACTTCGATCGAATGCGTCAGTCGGTTGTGCACGAAGATGCTGCCCGGAAGCGGAAACACCTGCGTCTTGTTCTGCAGACGCCTGAATGGCGACGAAAACACCAGCCTGTCATAGTCGCGCTGGAAGTCGCTGCGCACTCCGCGGCGCGGATCGTGATAGTCTTCAAGCCCGAAGCGCTTGTCGCATATCAGGCGGTTCCAGTCCATTTTCATCGTAGTCGGTATTTCAGCGCAGGCTGGGGTGGAATATACGGTTGATCGAATAGCGCGCCTCGCGTATCATCGAGGCTATCGGGGTGATTATCGGCCTGAACGGTCGTTCGTCGGGATTGGTATAGAGCCATAGCTGTCCGGGATGGCAGCGCACTTCGAGGGTTTCGCCGAGCGCCACAGGCTCGCCGTCGATATGCGCAGGCCCGGGATGTTTCCGCTCTATGGTGGCCGACGACACCCGTATAGTGTCGACCAGAGCGTTGCGGTAGGTGTAGCCCGTAAGCATATCCACCCCCACGAGCATCGTCGACAGCGGGTTGCCGGCATGTATTATGGTTATGTCGAGCAATCCGTCGGTCATGGTGGCACGCGGGGCTATATAGGCGTTGTTGCCATACTGCGAGGCATTGCACACCGCCACAAGAAACGCCTGTTCGGTGATTATCTGTCCGTTGGCGCGGATAGTGTATTCATCGGCGTTGTAGTTGACAAACTGCCGTATCGTGTTGTTGACATAGCTCACCAGGCCGCGGTGCTTGCCACGGGCGAAAGCGTCGCTGACCGCGGCGTCGAAACCCACGCCGAACGTGCAGAAAAACGACTGACCGTTGACCGAACCGTAATCGCACGCCACCGGGCAGTCGCGGCCTATGATTTCGAGCGACGCGCGTATGTCCACCGGTATGTCGAGATGACGGGCCAAACCATTACCCGATCCGCAGGGAATGATTCCCAGCTTCACCCGCGAGCCGCAAAGCGCCGAAGCGGCCTCGTTGATCGTACCGTCGCCGCCGGCGGCTATGACGGAGTCAAAACCCTCCTCGGCGGCGCGGCGCGCCAGACGGGTGGCGTCGCCGTGGGCTGTGGTCCAGGCCGTTTCTACTGTCAGACCGTTATCGGCCAGACGCGAGGCCACAAGAGCGTCCAGGCCGCGCTTGTTGCCCGTGCCGGAGATAGGGTTGATTATGAGCAGACATCTTTTCTTGTTCATACAGCGTGCAAAGTTAGGCATTTGTCGCCAAATATCACTAAATTTGCCGCATGATTAAGTCACTCACGCTATATCTGCGCCGCCACCCGGCGCTGCTTGTCGGCCTGCTGGCCTCACTGATGTTTCTGCCATGGCTCGGGCTGCCTCTGTTCAACACCAAAGGTGAGCCGCGCGAAGCCATTGTGGCCGTATCGATGCTTCAGAGCGGCGACTGGGTGCTGCCGGTGTCGTTCGGCGGCGACATCCCCTACAAGCCGCCATTTCTGGCATGGTGCATAGCGTTGCTGTCGTGGCTGGCCGGAGGAGTGAGCGAATACACCTCACGACTGCCGTCGGCTCTGGCCGCGATAGCCCTTGCCGTCGCCACACAGCGGTGGGCACGCCGGGGAGGAGCGTCGGCCGCGGCATCGGCTGTCACCGCCATTCTCACCGTCACATGCTTCGAGGTGTGGCGTGCCGCGTCGGCGTGCCGTGTCGACATGGTGCTCACCTTTTTTATGGCGTCAGCCACGATGGCTCTGAACCGCTATATCGACGGACCGATGCGCCGCATCCCGTGGGGCGCCGTGGCGCTGATGACATGCGCCGTGCTTACCAAAGGCCCCGTAGGAATGTTGCTGCCGTGCCTCGTGGCGGGAGTGGCCGGCCTTGTTGCCCGACGGCCTTTCTGGCCATTGTTCAGAAGTCTGGCGCTGACCGGACTGCTGGCGCTCGTCGTTCCGGCGCTTTGGTACGTGGCGGCGTGGCGGTCGGGAGGCGATGAATTCCTGCGCCTGGCCATGGAAGAGAATTTCGGCCGCATGACCGGCACCATGTCCTACGACAGCCATGTGCAGCCGTTCTGGTATCCGCTGCTGACCATTCTCTGGGGCTGGGTGCCCTACACACTGCTCGCCCTGATGGCGCTGACAGCCGTCAGCTGGCGTCGCCCGTCTCTAGGATCTTTCTCGCCGTCAACGCTTCTGACCCGGCTACGCGCTCTCCCTCCGCTGACGCTCTACAGCGCCGTGGCGGCTGCGGTCATAGTGATATTCTTCTGCATCCCCAAGAGCAAGCGCAGCGTCTACCTGCTGCCGGCATATCCGTTTATTGGCTATCTGATGATGCTTCTGGTAGAGCGGATGCGCCGCGAGGCTCCGATGCGATGGTTCGTCGCCACGGTGTCATCTCTGGCCATACTTCTGCCGGCAGCCGTATGGATCTCGGCTATGCTCCCGGGAAGCGTCGCCGCATCCATGTCGCCCTCCGCCTCCATCCAGTTCTCGGCCATCGCCTCGGCCGCCCTGAGCATCAACGGGGTGTGGGCGCTCCCGCTCTGCCTTGTCACAGGCCTATGGGGATGGAGCGAGCTCCGGCGCGGCGCTCCGCGGCGGCTGCCGGCGGCAATGATCGCTACCGTGACGGCTATTCTGCTGTCGCTTTCGTCAGCCATACTGCCGCCGGTGCTTTCGGCCAAGAGCGACAAGCCGCTGGCCGAAGCCGTATGCGCGACAGCGCCCGACGGACCGGTCTACGAATTTCATACCGACCCGCTGATAAGATACTATACTGTCAATTTCTACATCGGCGACCGCATGCGGCTCTTCGCGCGGGAGATGCCCACCAACGGATGGATCATCATCGACGAACCCGACATCGAGGCATGGCGCGAAGCCTACGGCGACGCATACACCCTCACCGAAGTCACACCATGGCACCGACGCAGCTGCGACACGCGCCGTCAGCCCCACCTGATGAGGTTTGCACGGCGTCAGGCTGCGACCTTATGACAGCGACACGCTTTCACTCTGATGCCGGCGCACCTGCCGCACTGCTTTCGGCCGAAGCCGAGTCAAAGCGCTCATAGGCCTCCACTATCCGCTGCACCAGCGCGTGGCGCACTATATCCTTTTTGCTGAACTCCACACGTCCTATCCCCTCCACTCCGCGGAGTATCTTCAGAGCCTGCACAAGCCCCGACTGCGTGGAACGCGGAAGGTCGATCTGCGTGGCGTCGCCGGTCACTATCATCTTGGCATTCATGCCCAGGCGCGTCAGGAACATCTTTATCTGGTGGGTGGTAGTGTTCTGAGCCTCGTCGAGCACTATTATGGCATCGTTGAGCGTACGGCCGCGCATGAATGCCAGCGGAGCTATCTGTATCACCCCGGTCTCCATATATTCCTTGAGCTTCACGGCCGGTATCATATCCTCCAGCGCATCGTAGAGCGGCTGCAGATACGGATCGATTTTGTCCTTCATGTCGCCGGGCAGAAAACCGAGTTTCTCACCGGCCTCCACAGCCGGACGCGACAGTATTATCCTCCGGGCCTCCTTGTTTTTCAGCGCCTTGACGGCAAGAACTATCGCTATATAGGTCTTGCCGGTACCGGCCGGCCCCATGGCGAATGTCAGATCGTTGCTTCTGAACGCGTCGACCAGACGCTGCTGGTTGGGAGTGCGTGCCGAGATCGGCTTGCCGTTGACGCCGAATATGATCACTCCGTCCGACTTCACGTCGCGGGGCTTCTCGCCGCGCACTATGTCGATGATCACATCCTCGGTCAGCTTGTTGTATTTCAGACAGTAGTCCTCAAGTTCATGGATCTTGCGCTCGAACTCGGCTGTTTCATCATCGTCGCCTATGACCTTTATTACCGTGCCGCGCGCGGCCATGCGCAACTTCGGAAACAGATTGCGCACCAACTGCATGTTGCAGTTGTTGACACCGTAGAAACTCACCGGATCCACCCGGTCGATAATGACTATTCGCTCTATCATTTATGCAGTTTTTCTCTATCTCGTGTTAAATTCAAACATACTCCTCTTATAAAATGCCACAAAGTTAACATTTGTTTTTTACACTGTCAAAGTCCGTGGCGATTATCCCCGCGCACGCACCCGCGCCTATGATGAGGTTACATCTCCGATCCATACACGCTCCATCCATCCGCTCAGCATTCCGAAAATAATTGTCGGCAATTTGGGGCGGTTTCCGCGAAAAGTGTTATATTTGTGGCGAAACATATAGAATTATGGACGAAGAACTGAAAAAACGGCTCGCCAAAGACACCGACGGCCTGCTTACATACGAATATATCGCCAACCATATCGGCGAATGCGACGACATCATCGGCCAGCTCGTCGACAATATGATCAAAGTCGACCCCAACGGCCAGTTCACCGTCAGCGCCGCACGCTATCTCGCCGCAATAGGCCGCGAGAAATACGCCCCGCAGATCGATGCACTGATAGCCGCCGCCATCGACAAAGACCGCGAGCGCCGCTACATCGGCGATCTGCTCCAGAGCATCTGGGGCGACGACTACGCGCAGCGCGCCGAAGAGCTTTCGGCCTCCGACAACAACTTCCGTCGCATCTACAAGCGGCTCTTCCCCGCATCGGCCATTTAATCTATCCACAAAACGTTCACCAATGATGCGGAAACGATTCTTGCCCTCTCTTCTCGTTGCCGTAGCCATGGCCACAGCCATGACATGCGGAGCGACGGACATCCCTCATATCCAAAATTCAATTACAATGACACAACACCACGACACCACGGCCGAAAACAGAGCTGACGACGCTATCGTCGACATACACACCACCGCCGGAGACATCCGCGTGCGCCTCTACGGCGACACGCCGCGCCACCGCGACAACTTCATCCGCCTCGCATCCGAAGGATTCTACGACGGGGTGCTCTTCCACCGCGTGATCAACGACTTCATGATACAGACCGGCGACCCCGACTCGAAAAACGCACCCAAGGGAGCTATGCTCGGATCGGGCGACCCCGACTATCAGCTCGACGCCGAATTTGTCTATCCGCGCCATTTCCACAAGCGCGGAGCACTCGCGGCCGCACGTCAGGGCGATCAGGTCAACCCCGAGAAAAAATCGAGCGGATCGCAATTCTATATCGTTACCGGCAAGACCTACAATGACGCACAGCTCGACCATCTGGACCGCCAGCGCGCAATGATGCAGCAGAAAGCCATATTCGACCGGCTCGTTGCCGAACAGCGCGACACCATCATGGCCATGCGCCGGGCACGCGATCAGGCCGGACTCCAGACTCTTCAGGAAAAACTCATCGAACGCACCGAGGCCGAAGCAGCTACGCTCGCACCCGATACCCTTACACCCCGGCAGCGTGAAGCATACCGCACCGAAGGCGGCACGCCGCATCTCGACGGAGCCTACACCGTGTTCGGCGAAGTGATCAGCGGAATGGACGTTGTGGACCGCATACAGAAAGCCGAAACCGACGCCAACGACCGCCCTGTCGACGACATCCGCATCACATCGATGGAGATTGTCGAGCCTCAACGACGATGATCCGGTCATCTTCGGCTACGCTCGACAACGGTCTGCGGATCGTGCACCACGCCGACAGCTACACCCCCATGGTAGCCGTCGACCTGCTCTACGGCGTAGGAGCGCGCGACGAAGACCCCGGGCACACAGGCATAGCGCATCTGCTCGAACACATGATGTTCGGCGGATCGGCCAACGTGCCCGACTTCGACCGCCACACCGAACGCGCATGCGGATGGAACAACGCATGGACAAGCAACGACTTCACAAGCTTCTACTCTGTAGTCCCGGCCGAAAATATCGAGACAATCTTCTGGCTCGAGAGCGACCGGATGCTACAGCCCTCGTTCACGTCCGAGACATTCGACGTGCAGCGTCAGGTGGTGATCGAGGAGTTCAAGCAGACATGCCTCAACCGACCATACGCCACACTCGGCCACAGCCTGCGCGCACTGCTCTATCAAGTGCACCCCTACAGATGGCCGACGATCGGGCTCACACCCGACCACATAGCATCCCTGACGCTCGACCGCGTCAGAACCTTTTTCCACGCAAATTACACACCCGATCGGGCAGTGCTCTCGGTAGCCGGAAACATAGCGTTTGAGCGCGTCGTAGAGCTTGCCGACAAATGGTTCGGCAACATACCGCGCGGCAATGTCCCGCGGCGCATACTGCCCGCCGAACCGCTCCCCCGGGCGCCACGCCGTCTCACGGTCAATGGCGCCAACGAGCCGCAGACATCCATCACCATCGCCTACCCCATGATGGCTCACGGATGCGAAGGCTACGAAGCCGCCGACATAATCACCGATATACTCGCCGCCGGACGCGCATCGCGCTTCCACCAGAGCCTCATAGCCCAAGGCAACGTATTCACCGAAGCCGACGCATCAATCCTCGGCAGCGACCAGCCGGGCTACATCATGGTCAACGGACTCATAGCCCCGGGCATAGACAACCCCGAAGAGCAGGCCGAGCAGACACTCCTGCAGCAGCTGTCCAGACTCACCGACGACGGCATTACCCCCCATGAACTTCAGCGCGCCGTCAACCGATTCGAAAGCCGCTTCAGATACTCCAAGGCAGGCATTCTCGCCAAAGCACAGGCACTCGCCAAAGCCGCCATGCAGGGCTACGACATCAATTCCGTCACAGCCCGCTACCGCGCCCTTACCGTCGACCACGTCAACGCCACAGCCCGCTCCCCGTCT
>NZ_PUED01000007.1 GCF_003024925.1 Paramuribaculum intestinale | reverse complement strand
CAACTACGCCGTGGCCAAGTCCGAAGGCGGACGCGTGCCATTCGGCAATTCCGTGGCGCTGTTCGAGAACTTCCTGCGCGAGTATCCGCAGTCGGAATATGCCGATCGAGTGCGCTCTTACATGATATCGGGATATATGACCGACAACGACTATCAGTCGGCACTGAAGCTGATAGATGCGATGAACCGTCCGACGCCGGAGGCCAATGCCGCCCGCCAGCGCGCGCTCTTCGCTCTCGGCACCCGCGAATATTCGTCGGGACGCCTGACAGAGGCTCTCGACCGTTTCCGCCGGGCCGCTTCCATCAGCGGAGCCGACCGCTCCATAGCCAGGCAGTCTCTCCTGTGGGAGGGTATATGCCAGTATGACCTCGAACGCTATGATGCCGCAGTGCGCTCCCTTGAGGCTTATCTCAAGGAGTCCCGCCGAGGCGATCCCAATACCGTGATAGCGCGCTACAATCTCGGATATGCCCGCTTCTCACAGGCCGACTACAAGGCTGCGCTAACCGATTTCCGCGATGTGATCGCAGCACGTCCCGACAACCGTATGCTTGCCGACGCCTACAACCGTGCCGCCGACTGTCTTTACTACGGCAGTGACTTCGCCGGCGCGGCCGACGCCTACGACAAGGCGTTTGCCCTCAATCCGG
Organism: Paramuribaculum intestinale; assembly: GCF_003024925.1. GTDB lineage: Bacteria > Bacteroidota > Bacteroidia > Bacteroidales > Muribaculaceae > Paramuribaculum > Paramuribaculum intestinale. Next base: position 34,890 of record NZ_PUED01000007.1, on the reverse strand, counting down.
AGGCCGGCGATTATGCTCTCTATCAGAAGGCAGTCATGAGCGGTCTGCAGCGCAACCACAAGCAGAAGATAGAGCTTATCTCCGACCTCTGCAGACGCTATCCGACATCGTCGCTCATACCGGCCGCCATGCTTGAACAGGCCGACGCATATACAGCGGTTGGCGACAACAATGCAGCCCTTAAGGCTTACGACAATCTGCTGCGCGACTATCCCGCATCGACCTATGCGCGCCAGGGAATGCTCCGCAAGGCCATAGCCTCGCTGAGCGCCGGACGCCGCAAGGAAGCCAAAGACTCCTACCGGCAGATAATATCGTCATATCCTACAAGCGAGGAGGCACGTATGGCCGCCGACGACCTCAAGCGCATCTATGCCGACGAGGGAAAGCTACAGGAGTATTCCGAATTCATAGCATCGGTTCCCGACGCTCCGCAGACCGAGGCCTCAGAGCTTGAGGCACTGGCATTCCGCGCCGCCGAGTCCGACTATGTGGCCAACGACCGCACGGAGCGTCTGGCCGACTATCTGCGCACGTATCCGGGCGGAGTCCATGAGCCGCAGGCTCTCCTGCTGATGGCAAAGGCTGCAGAGGCCGCCGGGCGCGACGCCGAGGCTCTCGAATATGCCACACGCCTTACCGACCGTTATCCCCACGCCGACGTCAGCGAGGACGCGCTGATAATCCGTGCCGAAGCCGAGCTGGCGCAGGGTCGCGGAGCGGCATCGCTCGAATCATACCGGCGTCTGGAGCAGAGCGCGTCGAGTCCGCGCCGCCTGCAGCAGGCGCGCCTTGGAGTGATGCGCACGGCGCTCATGCTTGACGAGAACGCTACGGCCCTGGAGGCTGCCGACAGGCTGCTGTCATCGTCGGCCGAAAATCTGACCGGACTGCAGGAGATCTCCTACGACCGCGCTCTTGCCCTCAGCCGTCTTGGACGCAATGACGAGGCCGAAGCCGCATGGGCTCTTCTTGCCGCAAGCCCCGAAGATGAGTATGGCGCACGTGCGGCCGTCAGTCTGGCCGAATCGCAGCTCCGCAGCGGCAACGCCGAGAAGGCGCGCGCCACGGCCGACGCCCTCATAAACGCCAATCCGCCCCACGCCTACTGGCTCGCACGAGGATTTATAGTGCTCAGCGATGCGCTGCGTGCCCAGGGCAACGGTTTCGAGGCCGACGAATATCTCCGTTCGCTCAAGAGCAACTATCCCGGCACCGAAGCAGAAATATTCGATATGATCGACTCACGTCTGAAACAACAGCAATAACATCCGCTCATGATAAACCACACTATAAGATTGACGGCAATCGCCGTAATATCGGCGGCCGCCACAGCCACGACAGCCGCGCAGCAGCTCAACAAGGAGATCACTGTGGAGCGCGAGGTGGTGCCGATACAGCGCGAGGCCACACGCCTCGGCTTCACGCCGTCGGTATCTCTCCCACCTCTGGCCATGGAGCGCCTGTCGCCATCCACAAGAGCCATCACCTCACGAGTGCCGGCAGGGATAGTTGTGCTCGATCCGGCCGCATGGGCCGACAGCATCTACATCAGCCCCTACCGCGGATATGCCTCCATCGGCTTCATGCCGCTCTATAACGCCATGCTGTCGGCCGGATACAGGATTGTCGACAATTCCACCACCCGTGTCGGAGCATGGCTGCAATACGACGGCACCGTCTACACCTCGCGGCGCACCCCCTATGACCGTGCTTCATCCGGCCGGAAGGAATACATACGCGACCATACCGCCACCGTAGGCATCTATGCCTCGCAGCGTATCGGCGCATCCTCGGAGCTGTCGGGCGAGCTTGACTACTCCTACTCGCGCTACAATCATCCGGGTTACAGCCCGGCTACAGGCGATTACGGCATGGAATACCAGTCGGTCAACCGCTGGAACGCCGACCTTGCATGGAAATCGACCGTCAATGATCTAGGCTATGGATTCCGTGCCGGTTACTCGCGCTTCGCGTTCGGCGACGACATCCGTTATCCCTACCGTCAGGATCAGCTTCCGGCCGAGGCCGAGAACAATTTCCGTTTCGGAGCCGGACTGAATGCTGACTTCGACGGCGGATCGCTTGCCGCGCTCGATGTCGACTTTTCGGGTTTGCGCACCAATCCCACGGTCGAAAATCCCAATATCGGCACCCCGCGGTCATACTCTACATGGCTTCTGCGGTTCAGTCCCTCATATTCCTATCGTGCCGGAGCTTTCGACCTCCGGCTTGGAGCGCGTGTCGACCTCACCCACAATTCAGGCAAGGCGTTCCATATAGCCCCTGATGTAAGGATCGCTGTCAACCCGTCGTCGATGTTTGCCCTGGAGGTTAGTGCCGGAGGAGGAGAGTGGCAGAACACGCTCGGATCTGTATTAGCTTTCGCACGCAACATTGAGCCATGGGCGGCTTATGCCAATTCACACATACCGCTGACACTCGACGCGCGCCTGCGCATCGGACCGCTTCACGGTCTGTATGGCGAGATCTCCGGCGGATATGCCCGTGCCAACGACTGGCTCATGCCTGCCATCACCGACAGTTACGGCAGTCTGATTCTTGAGCCGGAAGATGTCAAGGGATTTCATTTCGGGGCGGCCGTTGGCTACCGGTGGGGATCTGTCGCAGATGCTCGCGTGGAGTGGCACACAGCTCCTTCCGCCTACGGCAAAGGCTACTATCTGTGGCGCGACAGGGCGCGCAATGTGCTCGACGCGTCGGTCAAGGTCAATCCGGTGGAGCGTCTGAGCGTCGATCTCGGCTTCACTCTGCGTACCGGCCGCCGTATATGTCACATATACGATGGAGCATCACCTGCCATAACTCTCGGCGATGTGCGCGATCTGTCGGCCGGAATATCCTATGGGATCACCCCGGCTCTGACAGTCTTTGTCAATGGAGAGAATCTGCTCAACCACCGTTATTCGACCGTCGACTGTTTCGAATCACAGGGCATCACCGGACTGGCCGGAGCCTCACTGAAATTCTGATCACGCAGCCATGCATCAGAGCATAGTAATCATACCTACATACAACGAGATAGAGAATATCGACTCTATCATACGCGCTGTCATGGCCCTTGGCGACAGCGAGTTTGACGTGCTTGTGGTCGACGACGGGTCGCCCGACGGCACCCCGGGGGCTGTACGCGCCCTCCAGCAGGAGTTCCCCGGACGGATAAAGCTCCATGAGCGTCCCGGCAAACTCGGACTCGGCACAGCCTATATCGAGGGTTTCAAAATATGTCTTGCCGATCCTGCCGGCTACCGCTATATCTTCGAAATGGATGCCGATTTCAGTCACGATCCCAAGGATCTGCTGCGCCTTCTGTCGGCCTGCCGCGACGAAGGAGCGGATATGGCCGTGGGCTCGCGCTACGTCACCGGCGTCAATGTGGTCAACTGGCCCATAGGACGCGTGCTGATGTCTTATTATGCGTCGGCCTATGTCAGGCTGGTCACCGGAATGCCGGTTCACGACACCACGGCCGGTTTTGCCTGCTACACCCGCCGGGTGCTGGAGGCGTTGCCGCTCGATTCCATCCGCTGCAAAGGCTACGCATTTCAGATCGAAATGAAGTTCCAGACATTCAAGCGCGGGTTCCGCATCAAGGAGGTGCCCATCGTGTTTGTCAATCGTGTGCTCGGCACGAGCAAGATGTCGACAGGTATTTTCAGCGAGGCTGTGTTCGGTGTGCTGCGCCTGCGCCTCGACAGCATGTTCAAAAAATATCCGCAATATGGATCGCAGACCGATACTGATTCATGACGCCCGGATAGTCAACGAAGGTGTCACCGCACGTGGCTACGTGCTTATAGAGGGCGATGTCATCGCCGATACCGCGGCGGGCGATGCCCCGGCCGCACTCATGCAGCGCGACGATCTGGAGAAGATCGACGCGGCCGGACGTCTGTTGATGCCCGGTGTCATCGACGGCCATGTGCATTTCCGCGATCCGGGACTCACGCACAAGGCCGACATGGCCACCGAGAGCCGCGCGGCCGTGGCCGGAGGCGTGACGTCGTTCATCGACATGCCAAATACGCGCCCCGCCACCATTACCCCCGATGATGTGGCCGCCAAGCGCGAGCGTGCAGCCGAAGTTTCGGTGGCCAACTATGGCTTCTTCATCGGAGCCACCGACACCAATCTGCAGCAGCTTCTTGATGCCGACTGGAGTCTGACCGCCGGAGTGAAACTGTTTCTCGGGTCATCCACCGGCAACATGCTTGTGGAGCGGCGCGAGGTGATAGAGCGTATATTCCGCGAGGTGCCGGCGCTCATAGCTGTCCATGCCGAGGACGAGGCTACCATAAAGGCCAACCGTGAGGCCGTTGTGGCGCGCTACGGTGAGGATCTGCCGATAGCTTTCCATCCGGTGATACGCAACCACGAGGCCTGCCTCAAGGCCACGCAGACAGCCGTGGATATGGCCCGGCTGACAGGCGCGCGGCTTCATGTGCTCCACGTTTCCACCGCCGACGAGCTTCGTCTCTTCGAGGCCGGACCGGTGGCCGGAAAACGTATCACTGCCGAAACTTGTCCGCAATACCTGCTGTTCACCGACGAACAGTATCCCCACCTCGGAGCCAGAATCAAATGCAATCCCGCCATAAAGCGTCCGGTCGACCGCGACGGACTGCGCTATGCGGTGGCCAACGGTCTTATCGACGTTATTGCCACCGACCATGCGCCGCATCTTCCAGAGGAGAAGGAGGGCACGGCTCTGACAGCTGTCAGCGGCATGCCTATGGTGCAGTTCTCTCTCCCCGTCATGCTTGAGCTGTCGAAGGAGGGGGTTCTCTCGCTTGAGCAGGTGGTGGAGAAAATGGCCCACAATCCGGCCACGTTGTTCGGCATCGAGCGCCGCGGCTTCATCCGCAAGGGCTATTATGCCGACCTGGTGATGGTCGACGACGATGTGGAGCCTTATCCCGTCACTCCTGAGTCGGTCATCAGCCGGTGTGGCTGGAGTCCGCTTGAGGGCGCGCCGCTGAGTGTGCGTGTGGATCAGACGTGGGTCAACGGCCATACGGCCTACCGCCACGGCATAGTGTTTGCCACAGCCCGAGGCATGGCTCTCAGATTCAGTCATCAATGACAGATTATCCTCTCATACATATACACTTAAGTGACTCGCAAAAATTAGCTGCGAGTGATTTTTGAGATCTGTTCGAGTGGTTTTCGCTTGAAGACGAGGGCGTGTAGCGAGCTACACAACTGAGGATGAGAGTAAAAAACGCCGGATAAAATCAAAAAGCGCCGCAGCAGACCATGGGTTACTGACGAGTTTCATAATATCAACTAATTTTTATATGGATTGGAAAGAACAACTTCACACGATGATGCCGCTGCTGGGGCATCGCAACTGGATCGTGGTCACCGACATGGCTTATCCGTTGCAGACCAATCCCGGAGTGCTCACCCTTGATGCTACGGCCGACGATTTTCCGACCGTGCTCCGTACGATCCGCGGCGAGCTTGACGGCGCCTCTCATGTGGTGGCGCATGTATATCGCGACTCGGAGCAGTTGCGCCTCGACGAGCGGCTCTGTCCCGGCATTACATCATATCGTGCCGGAGTCGACGAAGTGATCGGTGGCTACGGGGCCATAAAAGATCTCGGCCACGAGGATCTGATATTGCGGCTCGACGAGGTCAGCAGGCTCTATCTGGTGGTTGTCATCAAGTCTGGGCTGACTATTCCCTACACCTCGCTCTTCTTTGAGCTTGACTGCCGCTATTGGGACGCCGACAGGGAAGCGGCCATACGCTCCTGATCCGCTCCGAAGTGACGCAAAATGACCGCGGACGACTCCATAGTCAATGGAGGGCGTCCGCGGCCGTTTTTCAAGATAGTGTGTTTTTATAGTAATGTGTATGGGTGTGGTATGGCTTTTCAGCGGTAGTCGGCGAAGCGTGTCTGGAGCTGTTGGCGCGCGAAGAATATGCGGCTCTTGATTGTGCCCAGCGGCAACTGCATCTTTTCGGCGATCTCGCCGTACTTGTAGCCGGCCACGTGCATCGAGAAGGGTATGCGGTATTTGTCGGGGAATTCGTTGATGGCGTCGGTGATCTCCTTGGCGCCGAATGAGCCTTCGGGAGTTTCCAGGCCCGAGTCCTGGCTGAGGTTGAGATGGTAGAGATCGTCGGTCTGGTCGATGACCGTGGCCGAGCGCACCACGCGGCGGTAGTTGTTGATGAAGATGTTGCGCATGATGGTGAACACCCATCCCTTGAAGTTGGTGTTCTCGACATATTTGTCGGCGTTGTCGAGGGCTTTCAGCGTGGTATCCTGAAGCAGATCGTAGGCATCGTCGCGGTTCGATGTGAGCATGAAGGCGAAGTTGAGGAGGTTTGCCTGAAGTCCCATGAGTCTGGATTGAAAGTTTGCTGTAGCCATTGTTGTGAGGTTTTAGAGGTGTAATGGGTTGTTATGTCGGTTTGTCAGCGCTGATGTTACAATTCGTTGACAATGCAAAGTTACGGAGAATTACAGCTCTACAAGAGTTTTTGTGTTAAACGAAGTTAAATCAGTTACAGCCTTGTTACATCGAGCGCGCATCGAATACTATGATATTGTTTTATAGTAAGTTGTGAAGTTCAGTAATATCACACTAATTAACAGCTTTCCGCTACCCCTCCGATAGCTCTGATAGCTCCGATAACTCTGATGACTCCGATCAAAGAAGAGCCTGCATAAAACCCCGTCATGGCGTCGCAAAGCGCCGCCTTGACGGGGTGGTAGATAGTAGTATGCTGTGTTTTTACTGCAGCGAAACCTTTATGGTCGGTGGGAGAGTGCCGTTGCGGCGGTTGCATGCGTCGACTACCTCGCGGGCTACATGGCGGAATGCCTGGCCGGTGATTGATGAGCCGTCAAGAGCCACGGGGCGTCCTTCATCGCCCCCCTCGCATATCGACTCCACGACCGGTATCTGCCCCAGAAGTCTCACGCCGAGTTGCTGGGCGAGTTTCACGCCCCCTTCGCGTCCGAATATATAGTATCGCTCGTCGGGATGGCGTTCGGGAGTGAACCATGCCATGTTTTCCACAAGTCCGAGTATAGGCACATTGACTTTCTCACCGGTAAACATCGATATGCCCTTGCGTGCGTCGGCAAGAGCCACCTCCTGAGGAGTGCTGACGATGACCGCACCTGTGATGGCGAGTGTCTGCACCAGCGTCAGGTGTATGTCGCTCGTGCCCGGAGGCATGTCTATGAGGAAATAGTCGAGTTCGCCCCAGTCGGCTTCGCCTATCAGCTGCCTGAGGGCGTTGGAGGCCATGCCGCCGCGCCACAGCACAGCACTGTCTTTGTCGACAAGAAAGCCGATAGAGAGAAGTTTCACTCCATATTTTTCAAGCGGGATGATCAGCGCGCGTCCGTCGACTTCGTGCATATATACCTGCTCGTCCTCCACGCCGAACATTTTCGGGAGCGACGGACCGAATATGTCGGCATCGAGAAGCCCCACCCGGTAGCCCTCCTGAGCGAGAGCCACTGCGAGATTCACGGCCACGGTCGATTTGCCCACGCCGCCCTTGCCTGAGCTGACCCCTATGATGTTTTTCACACCCGGAAGCATCGGCTGCGCTTTTTGTTCGGGCTGTCGCGACGCCGTGGCTATGGTCGGTTCCACTTCGGGTGATATATATGTGCGCAGGGCGGCCTCGGCAGCCTTGACTATCGATTTCATGAACGGGTCGGTGGGCTTGTCAAACACTATCGTGAAGCTCACTTTCGGGCCGTCGATGCGTATGTCGTCGGCGATCATGTCGAGATCAACGATGTCGCGTCCGTTGCCCGGATAGCGCACATTGCGCAGTGCGTCGAGTATGAGGTTGGGATATAGTCGTTCCATAAAGATCAGCTGGGGTGTGTTGATGTCTGTTTATAGTTCATTCGCCTTCGACATGGCCGCGCGAGAAGCTGCGGTAGGTGTCGTAGGGTATCTCTATGTCGGGTTCCGACAGCTCGCGGTCGCGCGGAATGGCAAACCGCAGATATTTGATCGTCAGGCCGCGCGATAGCCATTGCTGCTCGTAATAGGTGCGTATAGACAGTATGTCGTCGGCCGGATGCGACGGATCGCCGTAGAGGTCGGCCGTGTCGGCTTCGGGTGTGATGCCGTTGTGCGAGGCCATGGCGCGTGTGTAGGTGTAAAGAAACGGGCTGTCGGTCTTCAGATGCAGTTTCCCTTCGGGCTTCAGTATATGGCTGTATAGTTCCAGAAACCGGGTGGACGTCAGTCTCTTGCGCACCTTTTTCATCTGCGGGTCGGGAAACGTGATCCATATCTCGCTCACTTCGCCGGGGGCGAAAAAGCGGTCAATAAGCTCTATGTCTGTGCGCAGAAATCCTACATTGGTCATTCCTGCGGCCAGAGCGCGCTTGGCGCCGGTCCACATGCGGGCGCCCTTTACGTCGATGCCTATGAAGTTCTTGCCGGGGATGCGTTCGGCGAGGCCAACGGTGTATTCGCCCTTGCCGCATCCGAGTTCAAGCACTATGGGATTGTCGTTGTGGAAAAAGTCGCTGTTCCAGTGTCCTTTCATCCCGAATCCCTCTGACGCCAGTGTGGCAAACGGACATTGTACGACGAAAGGTATCTCTTCCATCTCCCGGAATTTTCGCAATTTGTTCTTGCCCATAATCTGTCGGTAGGTTGTCTGCTTTGTGTGCAAAATTAAGGAAAATCCGCGGATTTTCCCTAACTTTGCCTTCAAATGAGCAAAAACGTACTGATAATAGGAGCGGGCGGTTTTGTCGGCGGTTTCATCGCCGACGAAGCGCTGCGTCGCGGATATACGGTGACTGCCGGCATACGTGAGTCGACATCGCGCCGATACCTCGCCGACAGCCGCATCCGTTTTCTGATTCTCGACTACGAAAATCCGGAGCAGATGGCCGAGGCCATAGCCGGGGCAGTCCCCGAAGGGGATGATTACCGGCTCGTGTATAATCTCGGAGCTACGAAATGCACCAATTTCGCCGATTTCAACCGTATCAATTACCAGTATCTGCGCAATGTCGTCGAAGCGTTGCGTATGGCCCGCCGTATCCCCGGACGGTTGCTCTACATGAGCAGCCTGTCGGCGCTCGGACCGGGCGACGAACGCACCTATGCGCCGCTTACCGGAAAGACCATCCCGGCACCCGACACCCGTTACGGCGTCAGCAAGATAAAGGCTGAGACATTTCTCGAAACATGCCCCGACATTCCATGGACCATCTTCCGGCCCACAGGTGTCTACGGCCCCCACGAGCAAGACTATCTGATGATGATCCGAAGCATCGACCGCCACTGGGATTTCGGCGTGGGACTGCGCCGGCAGATGCTTACGTTCATCTATGTAAAAGATCTTGCCGCGGCTGTGTTCGACGCGCTCGACACCGACCGCACTCTCCGGCGGAAATACATCATATCAGAGCCACGCAGCTACACACAGGCCGAATTCCGGCGCATCGCCGCGCGCATACTCCGCCGCCGGCTGGTGATACCGGTAAGGGTGCCTATATGGATGCTCTATCTGGTTTCGGCGGTGGCCGAGAAGATCGGCGTCATACGGTCGAAACCCAGCACGCTCAACCGCGACAAATTCCGCATAATGCGTCAGCGCAACTGGAATTGCTCGGTCGACGAAGCTGTAGCCGACTTCGGATTCGCACCGCGCTATGATCTCGTGGCGGGGCTGACCGAAACCGTGGCGGCCTATCGCGAGAGCCTCGGGGAGGAGGCGTCGCGATGAGCGGACGGTCGGGTTGCCGTGCTCCGGCATGGTTCATAGTTCTGGCGGTAGTGATGTCACTTCCGGCATTGCTCACTCCGGCGCTGCTGTCGGCCTGTCCGCCGGATGGTCCTGACATGGTGCGCACATTGGTGTGGATCTATCCGTTCTACGTGGTTGTGGCCGCATGGCTCGCATGTCTGTGCTGGGACAGCCGCCGCACCATGGCGTGGGTGCTGCTTGCCCTCATGGCGCTTACCCATGCCGGAATATGGATGCTGGTCAACGCTCCCGGTCTTTGAATACACTTCTCATCAAAAGCTCCATAAAATCATGGATATACTCATTATCAACGGTCCAAACCTAAATCTGCTCGGGGTGCGCGAGCCGGCGGTTTACGGCAACACCTCTTTCGACGACTTCATGAAGCGATTGCGGAGCCTGTATCCGCATATCGGATTCGACTTTTTTCAGAGCAACCACGAGGGCGCGATCATCGACCGGCTGCACGCCGACGGTTTCAACGGCCGATATGCCGGGATAATACTCAATGCCGGAGCTTATACCCACACCTCGCTCGCCATCGCCGACGCCATCGCGGCCATCGAGACACCGGTGGTGGAGGTGCATATATCCAACGTGGCGGCCCGCGAGGAGATACGCCACCGTTCGCTGATAGCGCCTGTGTGCCGTGGATCGATAGCCGGATTCGGACTCGACAGCTACCGTCTGGCCGTAGAGGCTATAGCACGGCCTGAATAATAATATTGACAATATGAAAAGACTTACCGATATAATGGCAACGGTCACCGATTTGCGCTGTGACCGACACTTCCTGACGTCGCTGAGGCGCGCCGGAATGGATTCAGTCAGGATCAATTCGGCGCATGTCGACGGCGAAGGACTCAGACGCATCATCCGCGCCGTGCGCGAGCATGTGCCCGGAACGGCGATACTGATGGATACGAAGGGACCTGAAATCCGCACGACGCAATTGTCCGGCACTCTGGAGTCGGTGACACTGGCCGTCGGCGACGAAGTGAGACTCGCCGAGTGTGCCGCTACCGATTCGTCGGTCATAGGCATAGCCGTGGAGGGAGTGTGCTCCGCTCTTCGAAAGGGTCATCGGGTGGTGCTCGACGACGGAGCCATGGAGCTTACAGTGCGTCATGCCGACGGTGCTGTGGCCGAAGCCGTAGTCACTCTCGGCGGCGAACTCGGGTCGCGCAAGACAGTCAATCTGCCCGACACCGATCTGCCCCCGATCCCGGCCGTGTCGGAGCGCGACCGCTGCGCCATCGAGGTGGCTGTGGAGGAGCGCATCGACATGATAGCCCACTCCTTTGTGCGCTGTGCGGCCGACGTTGAGGCTGTCCGCGCTCTGACCGCCGGCAGCGATATACGCATCTTCGCCAAGATAGAGTGCCGCGAGGCGATACGCAATTTCAACGGCATCCTTGAGGCTGCCGACGGCATTCTCGTGGCGCGCGGCGATCTCGGCACACAGATCGACGTGGCAACCATACCGGCCGTGCAGCACAAGGCCTGTGCCATGGCCCGCGCGGCGGGAAAACCTGTGATAGTATCGACGCAGATCCTCACATCCATGATCGATCACCCCTATCCGACAAGAGCCGAGATGACCGATGTGGCCTTTGCGGTGCGCGACGGAGTGGAAACGCTTCTGCTCACCGGCGAAACCGCGCAGGGAAGCTTCCCTGCCGAGTGTGTCGACGCTATGCGCCGATGCATAGAGGCGTCGCAGACCTATTTCACCTCGTTATGAGCAATCCGCTGACACTCACCGACGACCGGCTTGAACAATATATCGAGAGCCATATCTCGCCGGAGCCCGATCATCTTAAGCGGCTCTACCGCCATACATGGCTTCACCATCTCTATCCCCGCATGTGTTCGGGACATCTGCAGGGACGTATACTGAAGATGCTCACCTCCATGATAGCGCCGAAGCGTGTACTCGAGCTGGGTACCTTCACCGGCTACTCCACGCTTTGCATCGCCGAGGGGCTGCAGCCGGGAGCCACGCTCGACACTGTGGAGATCGACGATGAGATGGACGACGAGCTGCGCGAGCGTTTTGCGGATTATCCGTCGATAACGCTCCATATCGGCGACGCGGCCGAGGTGGTCGGACGTATGCCCGGAGAGTGGGACATGGTGTTTGTCGATGCCGACAAGCGCCGCTATCCGGAGTATCTCGCCATGCTGAAGCCGCGTATGGCCCGCGGAGGATATATCCTCGCCGACAACACTCTCTGGTCGGGACGGGTGGTGGCCGACGATGCAGGCCGCGATCCGCAGTTGCGCGGCATTCTGGAATTCAACCGCCTTGTGGCCGAAGATCCGGAACTGGAGTCGGTGATATTCCCCCTGCGCGACGGCCTGTCGCTCATAAAGCGTTTATAAATCCGTTGTAGATAAAAAACTACTATATACATGCCACAGCTTGACAAAGATCTCATCTCACAGCCTGAACTATGGAGCCTTGTGATGCAGCTCTCCGACCGTAGGCTGACTGCCGCGCTGTTGCCTCCGGTCGACGGCGAACAGATGATATTGTCGCACATACCGCTACCCGTAGCCACTGCCGGAAGCTATGCCAAGGCGGTGGAGGAGGCAGTCTACGACAATCCGCTGCTGCTTTCCGATTTCAGCCGCATCGGGTTGCTGACATCTTCGCCACGTGTGGCGCTTATCCCCGCTTGTCTTGACGACAAGGCAGCCGAAGAGGCTTTTGAGGCTACCTTCGGGAGTGAGGCGTGCGTGTCGCTTCGTGAACCCACATGGCGCGAAGCCGTGGTGGTTTCGGACGACGACGAGCAACTTCTGGCCTTTTTCCGACGCACCTTTTTCAACATAACGATACGTCCTACTCTCGCGGCCATGATCGAATGCTACCGTGCCGACGGGCTTTGGGTGTCGTGTGAGGACGCGGTGATACGCTGGGTGTATAATCTCGACGGCAATCTCATGGCGGCAAACAGTTTCGATATCAGCGCGCCGGAAGATGCCGCCTACTATGTGGCGGCTCTGCGTCGCGTCGTGGGCGCCGACCGTGGTACGGTGTATCTGCGTCGTGCCGGGGCATCGCGTGAATGGTGTGCCGCGATGGCCGATATGCTGCGCGGGGCATCATGTCCGGTGGAGATGGTCAATGCTTCGCCGGCAATATGCCGTCTGGGGCATTCCGGGGCTGATCTGCCCGATTATTTTCTTCAGGCGTGATCTTCACGGGGTGTCGGGGCGTTATGCACATAATGCATAGGCAGAGGCCCCGCATATTGTTAAATCTTTTAATGCAGAATCTGACAAGGTGAGAATCATAAGAGGAAAATACGGACGTCGGCGGTTTGATGTGCCGACATCCATCACTGCGAGGCCTACAACCGATTTCGCCCGCGAGAATATATTCAACGTCATCGAGAATCTGATGGATCTCGAAGGTGTCCGTGCGCTCGATCTGTTCGCCGGCACCGGAGCCATCACGTTCGAACTTCTTTCGCGCGAGGCCGCCGAAGTGACAGCCGTGGAGCGCGCGCCGGTGCAGTGCTCGTTTATCAGGCGCACGGCCGAGGCGCTCGGCGCCGACAATCTGCATCTCGTCAGGGGCGATGCGCTGCGGTATATATCGACCGCCGTCGCTCCGTTCGATTTCATCTTCGCCGATCCTCCCTATGACATGGACGGATTCGGCGAGATTCCGGGCAAGGTGCTCGGCTCGAAGCTCGTCAAGGAGGGCACGCTGTTCGTGATGGAGCACTCGCGTAAGTTTGATTTCTCCACGTTGCCAGGCTTTTTCGAACACCGTGCCTACGGCAGTGTCAATTTCTCCTTGTTCAGACTCTGAACGTAACTGTGCAAAAAAACTTTCTCCCGATGAAAAAACTCGTAATCTCCACCGGCGCAGGCATGAGCGCCGAAAGCGGTATCAGCACCTTCCGCGACAGCGGCGGACTGTGGGAAAACTATCCGGTGATGGACGTGGCCAGTGCCGACGGTTTCAGACGCAATCCACGTCTTGTCCATGATTTCTACAACGCCAGGCGGCGCGAACTGCTCAAAGCCGAGCCCAATGCAGGGCATCTGGGGCTGGCGGCTCTCGAAAAGGACTACGAAGTGTATGTCATCACACAGAATGTCGATGATCTCCACGAGCGTGCCGGCAGTTCCAATGTGCTTCATCTTCACGGCGAACTGATGGCGGTGCGCACGGTCGACGAGCCATATCGTGTCTATCGACTCGATCCCGATCATGCCGATACCTCGCCCGAGAGCCGCGATCCGGAGGGACGGCCGTTGCGTCCGCACATAGTGTTTTTTCAGGAGGCCGTGCCCATGATGGAGCCGGCTGTGGAGCTTGTGTCGCAGGCCGATGTTTTCGTTGTCATAGGCACGAGCCTGGTGGTGTATCCTGCGGCCGGACTGCTCAACTATGTTCGCCGTGGCACGCCAGTCTATTATATCGACCCCAATCCGGCTCCTGTGCCCGAATGGGTCCACGTCATACGCAAAGGCGCGTCTGAAGGCGTAGCCGAGCTTACCCGGATTCTGACATCACAGTATAACGATTGATTATGGCAGACGGATATATCGAGAGCCGCATGGCCGATCATATCGCTTCGGGAAGCGCGCGGCGCACGGCGGCTCCTATGGGCATCCGCAAGGGTGTGGCGGCCGCGCTGAACGCGCTGTCGCTCGTGTCTGTGACTACTTTCGCACAGGGACGCGTGGTTGATGTGCAGTCGCCGTCGATGCGTGTTTTTGTGCCCTCAAAACCTTCGGGAATGGCGTTGGTGGCTTGTCCGGGAGGAGGATATTCCAAAGTGGCCGCCGATCATGAGGGCTACGACTGGGCGCCGTTCTTCAACAGTCTGGGAGTGACGTATGCCGTGCTCGACTACACTCTGCCCGATGGCGATCGGTCACGTCCGCTGACCGATGTGGCTGATGCGTTCAGGGTGTTGGCCGACAATGCCGAAGAATGGCACGTGGATATCTCCCGGACGGGTATCATGGGCTTTTCGGCCGGTGGCCATCTGGCTGCCGCCATGGCCAATGGCGCTGTACCCGATTGTCGCCCGGCCTTCCAGATACTGTTTTATCCGGTGGTGTCGCTCATGCCGGAGATAACACATCCCGGCACGGCTGCGCAGTTTCTCGGCGACGCTGACTCTCCAGAGCTGCGTGCGCGCTATTCGTCGGAGCTTCAGGCCTCTCCGTCGACACCGCCTGCATTGCTGCTGCTGAGTGCCGACGACAAGGTGGTGGATCCTCTCAATTCGATCAATTATTTTCTTGCCATGCGCCGGCACGGTGTCGACGCCTCGCTCCATATTTATCCTTCTGGAGGTCACGGTTGGGGCTACAGACGCGATCAGATGGCGTCCCACAATGCGGTGATGGTAGAGCTCGCCGCGTGGATACGCAAGCGTCAGGAGAAGCTCTGACGCGCCTCTACGGTGGCTTGCAGCCTCAGGCAAGCATCGGCGCAATGCGGCGCAATGCGCCGATAAAGGCGTCGGCTTCCTCGAAGGTATTGTAGGCGGCCATCGACGCACGCACGGTGCCGCTCACTCCCAGCCGCTCCATCAGGGGCTGGGCGCAGTGGTGGCCGGTGCGCACGGCAATGCCGAGTTTGTCGAGCAGCAGACCGGTGTCGTAGGAGTGTGCGTTGCCTATCAGGAATGATATGATGGCGCTCTTGCCCGGAGCTGTGCCGAATATACGCATTCCTTCTATCTCGGCCATGCGCTCTGTGGTGTATTCAAGCAGCTGCTCTTCGTGGGCGGCGATCCGTTCCACACCGGTGGCTTCGAGCCACTCCACTGCCTTTGCAAGCGCCGCGATTCCGACAAAGTCGGGGGTGCCGGCCTCGAATTTGAAAGGCAGGTCGGCGAATACCGTGCCGCCGAAGCTCACGGTCTTTATCATCTCTCCGCCCCCCTGGTATGGAGGCATTTTTTCAAGAAGCTCACGGCGTCCGTAAAGCACTCCGATACCGCACGGACCATACATCTTATGCGATGAGAATGCATAGAAGTCGGCGTCGAGTGCCTTGACGTCGACCTTTGTATGTGCTATGGCCTGCGCGCCGTCGACGAGCACCGCAGCTCCGGCTTTGTGGGCTTCGGCGATCATTTCGGCTACGGGATTGACCGTGCCGAGCACGTTGCTCACGTGGGTCACCGCCACAATGCGCGTGCGCTCGTTGAGCATGCTCCGGAATGCGTCGAGATCAAGCACTCCGCGGTCGTCCATCCCTACGACGCGTATTTTCAGCCCGCGGCGCTCCGCGATAAGCTGCCAGGGAACTATATTCGAGTGGTGTTCCATGACCGTCAGCACTATCTCGTCGCCTTCGTTCATCAGCGCGCCATAGGAGCTTGCCACGAGATTGATCGACTCGGTGGTGCCGCGGGTGAAGATCACCTCGGCGCTGTCGTCGGCGCCGATGTATCGGGCCACAAGTTCGCGTGTGGCCTCCTGCCGGGCGGTGGCCTCCTGCGACAGTGTGTGCACGCCGCGGTGTACGTTGGCTTTCGAGTCGAGATAACCGTCGCGTATGGCGTCGATCACCGGCGATGGTGTCTGCGTGGTGGCGGTGTTGTCGAGATATATCAGTTCATGACCGTAGATTTTGCGGCTGAGGGCGGGAAACTGTCGGCGTATGTCGGCGGTGTCGAGTGCTGTCATGGGGTCGGTGTCGTTTTGAAGTTTATTTTGCAGGGCAGTCGCCGCATACGGCTGTGTCGCCTCTGAAGCGCATTTCTGTCAGATGCCGCAGACGGTCGGCCAGGCCGGGTATGCTCACGGAGTCGATCACGTCCGACATGAATGCCTGCATAAGCATCATGCGGGCCTCGCGCTCTGGGATGCCGCGGGTGCGCATGTAGAAGAGAGCCTGCTCGTCGAGCTGACCGGTGGCCGCTCCGTGTGAGCAGCTCACCTCGTCGTTGTAGATTTCGAGCTGCGGGCGTGTGTGCATTCGTGCCGTCGACGAGGCGAGTACGTTGCGGTTGCTCTGGTAGGCCTCGGTATAGGGAGCGGTGGGAGCGACGAGTATCGATCCTTCGAAAGCGCCCTGCGCATAGTCGTCGAGCACATATTTGAAGAGCTGGCGGCTGTGGGAGCGGGGTTGCAGATGGCGCACCACCGAACAGTTGTCGGCGTGACGGCGGTCGGTGCAGATGGCCATGCCGTTGATTTCCGTGCGGCAGTGCTCGCCGTTGATGTCGGTGCGCATGTCGTTGCGGGTCGTGCCGCATGACAGCGTCACAATGTTGGCGCGCAGCTGCGATCCGGTCTGCTGACTGACGTAGAGACGTGAGCAGCGGGCGTTGGATGCCGCTGTTTCCTCCATGTCGCAGATGTCGAGGCTGGCACCTTCGTCGAGCCATGCTTCGGTCACCTGCAGCGAAAGGCACGAGTGTGTGTCGGATTTGCTGTGGTCGCAGGTGAGGATCATGGCCGAAGCGTCTTTCTCCACGATCACGAGCAGCCGGCGCACGGCCATCTGAGGCTCTGCGCCGTCAAACACGTTGACAATCTGCAGCGGTTTTTCGAGATGTGTTCCGGCCGGAATGCGCACCACAGCGCCGTCCTGGCACAAAAGGGTGTTGAGGGCTGTAGGGACGTCGTTGAGGTCGGCAAGCGTGCCCAGACGCGGTTTTATGATGTCGGGCCACTGCTCACATGCACGTGCCAGCGATGTGAATATCACTCCTTCGGGCAGACGGCGGTCGAGCCCTTCGGTGGGCACGAATGTGTCGCCCACGAGATATGCCTGCAGAGTCGATACGTTGGGCAGCTCGCAGCGTATGGCTGTGGATAGATCAAACGAATGTCCGAGGCGCATTATGTTCAGGCCGCGGTCGGGAGTCATCATCTCGTCGAGCGATGTGCGCTCGTAGCCCTCCGTGTGTGTGTCGGGCAGCTCTTTGCCCTGCAGGGCTTCGAATGCACGCGGGCGCAGCTCGTTGAGCAGGGCGGGTGCGTGTGCGTCGATATCCTTGCAGTGGGCGTTATAGAGGTCGGTGTATTGTCTGAGAGCGTTCATGGCAGGGTCAGTCGACTTGTTGCTTGATCCAGTCGTAGCCACGCTCTTCGAGTTCGAGCGCGAGTTCAGGTCCGCCGCTGTGTACTATGCGGCCGTGATATAGCACATGCACGAAGTCGGGGCGTATGTAGTCGAGCAGACGCTGGTAGTGGGTTATGACTATGGTGGCGTTGTCTTTTGTTTTCAGCTGGTTGACGCCCGAGGCTACGATGCGCAGGGCGTCGATGTCGAGTCCGGAGTCGGTTTCGTCGAGTATCGAGAGCCGCGGCTCGAGCATAGCCATCTGGAATATCTCGTTGCGCTTCTTTTCTCCGCCCGAGAAGCCCTCGTTGACCGAGCGCGATGCCAGGCGGTTGTCAAGCTCCACTATCTCGCGGCGCTGGCGCATGAGTTTGAGGAATTCGGTGGCGGGCATGGGATCCTCGCCGAAATATTTGCGCTTGGCGTTGATTGCCGCGCGCATGAAGTTGGTCATCGACACTCCGGGTATCTCCACCGGATACTGGAACGACAGGAACAGTCCTTCGTGGGAGCGGTCTTCGGGCGAGAGCGACAGCAGGTCGACGCCGTGGAAGCTGACGCTGCCGCCGGTGACGCGGTAGGATGGGTTTCCGGCCAGCACACCCGAAAGGGTGCTCTTGCCGGAGCCGTTGGGTCCCATTATGGCATGGACTTCGCCGGCGCCTATCTCAAGGTCGAGTCCGCGTATGATCTCCTTGCCCTCGACCGAGGCGTGGAGTCCTTTTATTTCAAGAAGTTTGCTCATTGTGGCAATTTTTTTGTTCGGTTATGATATGATGCGGGTCATCCCACGCTCCCTTCGAGCGATATCTGGAGCAGTTTCTGGGCTTCTACGGCAAATTCCATAGGCAGCTTGTTCATCACCTCCTTGGCATATCCGTTGACAATAAGCCCTACGGCCTCTTCGGTGGGTATGCCGCGCTGGTTGCAGTAGAATATCTGCTCTTCGTTGATTTTCGATGTCGTGGCTTCGTGCTCCACTACCGAACTGTCGTTCATGACATCGATATAGGGGAATGTGTGTGCTCCGCAGTCGGGGCCGAGCAGCAGGGAGTCGCATTGGGTGTAGTTGCGGCATCCATGTGCGGAGGCCACCACTTTCACCTGGCCGCGGTAGGAGTTCTGGCTCCGTCCGGCCGAAATGCCTTTGCTGACTATTGTGGAGCGGGTGTTGGGTGCCAGATGTATCATTTTCGTGCCCGTATCGGCCTGCTGGCGGTTGTTGGTGACGGCTACGGAATAGAATTCGCCGGTGGCGCCTTCGCCCGCAAGCACGCATGAGGGGTACTTCCACGTGATTGCCGATCCGGTCTCGACCTGCGTCCACGACAGCTTTGAGTCGCGTCCGCGGCAGAGTCCTCGCTTGGTGACGAAGTTGTATATGCCGCCGCGGCCGTCGCGGTCGCCGGCATACCAGTTCTGGACGGTAGAGTATTTCACTTCGGCGCGGTTCTCCACCACGATCTCCACGATGGCGGCGTGAAGCTGGTTTTCGTCGCGCATCGGGGCGGTGCACCCTTCGAGATAGCTGACGTAGGAGTCGTCGTCGGCTACGATAAGGGTGCGTTCAAACTGACCGGTGCCTTTGGCGTTGATGCGGAAGTAGGTCGAGAGCTCCATCGGGCAACGCACGCCCTTGGGGATGTAGACAAACGATCCGTCGGAGAATACCGCCGAATTGAGGGCGGCGAAGAAATTGTCGGATGCCGGAACGACCGATCCGAGATAGCGCCGCACCAGATCCGGATACTCCCTGACGGCTTCCGAGATGGAGCAGAATATCACGCCTTTGTCGGCAAGCAGCTGGCGGTGGGTGGTCTTGACGCTCACGGAGTCCATCACTGCGTCGACAGCCATTCCTGCAAGCTGTTTCTGCTCCTGAAGCGGTATGCCGAGTTTGTTGAATGTGTCGATAAGCTGCGGATCCACTTCGTCGAGGCTTTTCGGCCCCTCTTTCTTCACCGGAGCTGCGTAGTAGCTGATCGCCTGATAGTCGATGGGCGGTATGTCGAGATGCGCCCATTCGGGCATCTTCATCGTCAGCCATTTGCGATATGCTTTCAAGCGGAAGTTGAGAAGCCATTCAGGTTCCTGCTTCTGTGCGGAGATATACCTGATGGTGTCCTCCGACAGTCCGGGAGGCAGTATGTCGGTGTCTATGTCGGTGGTGAATCCGTATTTGTATTCGCCGGTGGCGGCCACAGCTTCGGCCGGCGCTTTATGCTGCATTGCAGGCGATGGGTCGTTCGTTTTCATAAGTCTTTAGTGTAACAACCTTGGCGGTGTCATTGTTGAGCCGACACCATGCGGACTTGCCCCCGGCAAGACCGATACAAAATTACATCATTCTCCCCACAATGCAAAATTTCCCTCCTGCGACGCGGCATCCCCGCATCCGCAGCATGTCAGATGCGCATACAGAGGCGGTCGCGGTGCATCCATGCGAGAATCAGGAATACGATGGCGAAGTTGCCGGCGGTCAACACCGTGTCATACCATTGTCCTAATATGGGGCTGGAGTCCGACGAGCATGAAAGGTCGAGTCCGCGTAGCAGGTCGAGCGATTTGAGGCGCCCCTGCACCGGAAGGGCGGTTGTGGAGGCGGTGGTCATTATGTGGTGGTGATTTCTTGTGATTTTTGCAAAGTTATGGAATAATGCCTAATTTCGCAATACAGTGAACAGACCGATGGAATACGATTATACCGACGGCGCCGATATGGCTCCGCAAGCTTGTGAGCATATCGCTGCCATGACGGTAGGCGGAGAGATGGATCTTGCCTTCCGCATAGTGGAGCAGACGGGAGCCAACCTGTTTCTTACCGGAAAGGCCGGCACCGGCAAGACGACATTTCTCCGGCGGCTGCGGGCCACCTCACGCAAACGCATGGTGGTGCTCGCGCCGACAGGAGTGGCGGCCATCAATGCCGATGGAGCTACCATCCACTCATTCTTCCATTTTCCGCTGACCTGCTATATCCCCGGGCAGGGGTTTGTGGGCGAGGAGAAGTATTTCAAGCCGTCGCGCTCCACGCGTCGCATACTTGCGGGTATGGAGCTGCTTGTGATAGACGAGATCAGCATGGTGCGTCCCGATCTGATGGATGCCATGGATATGGCTCTGCGGCGGTTTCGTGATCCGTCAAGGCCTTTCGGCGGGGTGCAGCTGCTGCTGATAGGCGATCTGCGACAACTGTCGCCGGTGGTGCGCGATGCCGACCGCGAGCTGCTGCGGCCGTATTATAAGTCGCCTTATTTCTTCGACAGCCATGCGCTGCGCGAGGCCGGGATGCTGACCATAGAGTTGCAGACAGTGTTCAGGCAGACCGACCGGGATTTTGTTGATATGCTCAACGCCGTGCGCGACGGCAATATCGACGACACGCTGCTCCGGAAACTCAACGGACGCTATCGGCCGGGATTCGATCCGGCCGACGAGGAGGGATACATACGCCTCACAACCCATAACGCCCGGGCTGCGGCTGTCAACGAGGGGAAGCTCGCGTCACTCGCCGGGCAGCCCACAGTGTTCCGGGCCCGGATCGAGGGCAAATTTCCGCCGTCGGCCTATCCGGCCGACGAGGAGGTGACTCTCAAGGTCGGGGCGAGGGTGATGTTTATACGCAACGACGGGCCGGAGCGCCGGTTTTTCAACGGCATGATAGGCACTGTCACATCGCTCTCCGACGGCAGGGTTGACGTCAGGCCGCTCGGCAAGGACGAGGAGATATGTGTGGAGCCGGCCGAGTGGGTCAATACGCGTTACGATGTCGACGAAGCAACTCAGAAGATCACCCAGAAGGAGGAGGGGCGTTTCGTGCAGATGCCGTTGCGTCTGGCATGGGCCATAACGATCCACAAGAGCCAGGGGCTGACGTTTGACCGTGCTATAATCGATGCGGCTTCGTCGTTTGCTCCCGGACAGGCCTATGTGGCTCTGAGCCGGTGTCGTTCGCTCGACGGACTGGTACTCGACACGCCATTGTCGGATCGTTCGGTGATTACCGATCCAGGAGTGACGGGATTTATCCGCGAGGCTGTGGCCGGAACTCCCGACGAGGCTATGGCTTCAAGGCTCGCCGACGAGTTCTATATACGCAATCTGGTGGAGGTGTTTGATTTCGGGCGCATACGGCGTGAATTTGACGCGCTGTCGCGCGCGGTTCAGGAGTTTGTGGCTCCGGTGCATCCGGAGCTGTTTGATGTCTATGGACGTGCGTCAAAGGATATGGCCGATGATCTGGATGCGGTCGGAGAGCGTTTTGGCCGTATTTACGCCTCATATCCCGGAGGGGCGCAGGCTCTGAAGGGGTCGGAGGAGCTGCGGCTCAAGGTCAGAGGAGGGTGTGCGTATTTTATTGAAAAGCTGTCGCCGCTGTTGAAGCTGGTGCAGAGGGTTCCGTCAGATATAGGCAACAAGAATTACCGCCGCAGGGTGGAGGCGGCGCGCGATGTTGCGTGGGAGCTTATGCTTGCCAAATACAAGGTGCTGACGTCGCTGTCCGATGCCGATTTCAGCGTGGAGGCATATCTCGATATCAAGGCGCGGATCGCGCTTCAGGGCGATGATTCCGGCATTGTGGAGATGCGTGCCAAGCCCGACAAACCGGCTTCCGGAAGCCGTAAGGGTGAATCCGGACGCAAGGAGAAGCGTCCCAGAGGATATTCCACTTTCGAGTCACTGCGTATGTTTGACGACGGCACATCGCCCGAGGATATAGCCGCGTTGCGCGGTCTGGCTCTTTCGACCGTCGTGGGGCATCTGGCGGAGTGCGTGGCTTTGGGTCGGCTCGATGAGTCGCGCCTGATCGACGGCGACACTTGCGGGGAGATCGGCCGGATGCTCGATGCGGCGGCTGATGCCGACGGACGTGCCGCCGCCTTGCATGAGGCCGAGCGGCGTTTCGGTCGGCTTAAGGTTCTGGTCTACCGCAAGATTTATGGCCGCGGACGTTGAGCTTTTTTGAGCGCGGTCCGGGTCAGTCGTCACCGGCGATAGCGTCGGTCGGCTCGGCGGTAGCGTCGATCATTTCCGGGTCGTCGTCAAGCTCGATCGCATTCCATAGGTCGGTGCGTATGCCGGCCTTGAAGCGCGGCATTTCGCCGCTGGCGGTCGGTTCGAGCGCGGTGCCCTTCTTCTCCTCGCGTGGCGGAGGTGAAGTGTGTGAGCCTATGGTTACCGATTCTTGTCCGTAGGCATCCATGAGGGCATGTCCCACAAATTCGCCCGCCGTAGTGTCCTTTGGCGCAGAGGGCATTTTGTAGTAGACACACAGTTCGTTGACCGCGCGTGTAAAGGCCACGTAGATCACGTTGGTTTCATCCGTGGCCATCTCTCTGACGCGTCTCTGGTAGCGCGCTCCCATCGGGGTGGCGAGCATCTCAATGCATGGGCGTAGTCTCACGTAGGGAGGTATGTCGGCGGTGTCGCAGCCCTCGAGGGTGAGTCCGCGGGTAGGAAACCATTCGTCGCTTTTGAGCGAAACGGCGTCCCAGTCGACCATCGGTACGTGTACGCAGGCCCATTGCAGGCCTTTGGATTTGTGGATAGTCATCAGATTGACCGACATGGTGTCGGGCGGGGTCTGCACATACAGCCGGCGCCCGTTGATGTCCCACCACCGCAGGAAACTGCGCGGGTCGGGGGCGTTGGCTGCGGAATATTCGGTCACAGCGTCGACAAAGGCCGAGATAGCGGCATTCTGGTCGCAGGCCATCTCAGCCGGGACACGCTCGCGGATGATCCAGTTGACGAGTGTCACCAGATCCCATGATTCGTTGTTGCTTTCCGCTGCCTGTTCGCCTCGGCGCCCTACGGCCTCTTCAAGGGCGTCGGAATCGCTCAGGCCGCGGCCTTTGGCTTCGTCGAAGCGCGATGTCAGCAGCGTCACCTCACGCATGCTGCGGCGCCGTTCCCTGACGTCGTCGGCGGTGGTCGATCTGAGTCGCAGAGCGCTGATGATCATTTTTACGGCGGGGGAGTCCTGCAGGCGGAGCGATTCGTCGCTCGTGATGCCGAATCGCGGATCGTCGTGGTTGTCGTGCTGTCGTGCCGACAGGTATTCCGCTACCTGTGTGGCGTCTTTGCCGTCGCGGACAAGTATGGCTATGTCGGCGGGGCGGTAGCCGGCCCGGAACTGACGCACGATGTTGTCATACATCCGCGGAAGAGCCTCGTCGGCCATCGTAGAGCCTTGCGGCGGAGTGATGCGTTCTACCTCCACATAGCCGGGAGCCGACTGGTTTTTGGCCGCTACAAGCTGGTGTACGTTGCCGTAGACCCCTTCGCCGGCTCTTGCAGGACCCATGGCCTCGAAAAGACGGTTGTTGAAGTCGACCACTGTGGCCGACGACCGCCAGTTGGTGTTGGAGCCGGGGGTGTTGCCTTTCTCCTGAAAGTCAAGGGCGCCGAAGTCGGGGGCCACCTGTGAGCCGAGCAGCGTCGGGTCGGAGTTGCGAAAACGGTAGATGCACTGTTTCTCGTCGCCGATTATCAGAGAGTCGTGTCCGGGTGCAATGCCTTGCTCTACAAGAGGCCGCAGTATGTCCCACTGCATGCGCGATGTGTCCTGAAATTCGTCGATCAGGAAGTGGTTGAGCCACACTCCCATGCGTTCGTAGACGAAGGGGGTGTCGTTGTCGCCGATGATCCGGCTGAGCAGTGTCTTCGTGTCGTCGAGCAGCAGGGCGTTGCTCTCCTGCCGCACTTCGTCGATATAGCGCATGGCGTGGCGCATGAGCGACAGCGACAGTGTGGAGTCAAGCAACTGACGGCATATCTTGCCGCGTGTACGGCAGGCGAGTATGGCCTCGGAGGCGGCGATGACCGACGCCTCCACTTCAGGCGGGAGGGTGCGCCCTTTGTTGAGCACCGATTCCACCCCTTCGGCGGCGGGCTTCACGGTGGTGGTGGCGCCGCTGTCGGATGACGGATCGGCCTTCACTTTCTCCAGGCCTTTGATGAAGTGGTTGGCCTTGAACACTCCGGTGCCGAGGCCATGGCGCTCTATCGCGTCGAGGCATTCGGTGGCGCGGAGCTGTGCTTTGCGCGTGAGCGCCGATATTTCGTTCATGAGTGCCGAGGCAAACCGGTTGAGCCGTGTCGGATCAGAGAGATACTCCATCGTCAGGTCGTGGGCTGTGGCCTCTTCGCCTTCGTGGCGTGTGGCGAAATCCTCGTCGTTCATGCTCGATATCTCTCTGACCAGAGTCTGGTAGGCTTTCCCCGAGCGGTTGAGCAGATCTGAGGTTTTTCCTTCGTTCATCTTGTTGAGCAGATGACGGGTGATCTGCGCCAGTATGATGCCGTTGTTGCGGCTGTCGTCCTCTTCAAGCGACTTGAACAGGCGGGCCACTCCCTCGCTGACGCTCGGTGCGGCTTCAAGCGTCAGTTCGTAGTTGCCCGTAAGCTCGGCTTCACGGGCGAATGTGCGAAGTATCGTCTGGAAAAAGGAGTCGATGGTCGATACCTGAAACTGGCTGAAATCAAAAAGTAGGCCGGTCAAAGCTTCGCGTGCGGCCCGGGCTATCTGTTCGGCGGTGGCTTCGAAATGGCGTTTCAGGTCCTCCATGTAGCCTGACCGCGAGTCCCAGCCCGGCTCGCATCCGGCCAGAAGGGCGAGTTCGTGGATTATACGGCGCTTCATCTCGCCTGTGGCCTTGTTGGTGAAGGTTATGGCGAGGATATTGCGGTGTCCGCCA
Source organism: Paramuribaculum intestinale (assembly GCF_003024925.1). Taxonomy (GTDB): domain Bacteria; phylum Bacteroidota; class Bacteroidia; order Bacteroidales; family Muribaculaceae; genus Paramuribaculum; species Paramuribaculum intestinale. Next base: position 9,357 of record NZ_PUED01000007.1, on the reverse strand, counting down.
CGGTTGCCGTTGTTGAGGCGGTGGCGTCCGTCGCGGTCGGTGTGTCCGAGCAGCAGTCTGATGTATTCGTAGGCGAGAGTATAGGTCTTGCCCGATCCGGCCGAAGCGCGATATATGGTAAGCATCGTCAGCCTTTTACCTTGTAGCCCATGTCGGCGAGCAGCGTGCGGAGTTCTTCGCGGCGGTCGCCCTGCACGAGTATCTCTCCGCCGCGGGCCGATCCGCCCGTTGCAAGCCGTTTCTTTATCTTGGAGGCGATCTCCGAGAGTTGCTCGTCGGAGCAGTCAAATCCGGTGATGATCGTGGCCGGTTTGCCCCGACGCTGCTTGCGCTCGTAGCAGAGGGTCAGCTGACGGTTGCCTGTAGCGGATGTGTCGGATGCCTCTTCGGCAGTCTGTCCGTCGTCGGCGGGCTCATCGGCTCCGGGGAGTGTGGCCCGCAGGGCTGCGAGGCTGTCGGTCCAGTCAGTGTTCATGGCTGTCGTTGATTATTGTCTCCGGCAGGGTGTCGGTTTCGGCCTCTCCGGGCAGGGCGGTTCCGATGCTCCCGGCTATAGTGGCCAGCATCTGCGCGTTGGCGGTCTGTTCGGGGCCGAGTTGCGAATAATATTGGCGCGCGGAGTCGGAATCGGTGGCGAAAGCCTTTCGGTAGCAGTCGGTGGCGCGTGATATGTTTTCGCTCTGGTTACCGTCGTCCGAAAGCTGCATGTAGAGTATCGACAGCCTGCAAAGCTGGCCTGTGGTCATGGCGTCGAGATGCTCGTCGGAGAGGCGGCGGGCTATGCTTGTGGCAGCTGTCATATCGCCTTCGGCCACGGCCATGTCGGCCTGACGCAGTTCGTCGTCGAAACGGCGTGTGTCGTCGCTGCTGCACGATGTGGCGATGAGGATGGCCGTCAGTGCCGTCAGAAGTGTGAATGTTCTTATGTGCGGTATCATGTCGGAGGTGTGTTTCTTTACTGTCGGATAGGTGAGTGGGTCTGACGTCCGGCGTCAGAGAGTAAGCTTCAGTCCTTTGATGAACTTTTCGAGCATCGGACGTTCCTTGATGATGGTGAGCATCAGCTCGCGGTCGTTGAGCACGTGGCGCATCGGTTCGCGGTCGGTGACTTTGAGCTGCAGTGTGAGATGGTCGTTCTGCAGACGGTCGCGCATCCACTGCAGCAGCTCGCCAAGCTCTTCGCGGAAGGTGGACAGCTGTATCTCCGAGTCGAGATCCACCCCCACCTGCGTCTCGTCGAGGCGCACCGGGCGCGATGTCCGCATCGAGTTGACCAGAATCCGCTTGCGGGGGAATGCGTCGATAAACTCGTCCCAAGCGTTGTCGAGATCGGTCTGCGAATACGGTTTGCACCGTCCGCTGCCGGCGGTATTGCCCTCTGTGGTGTCGTCCGTTGCCGCAGCCGTTTCGTTCGGTCGGTTGATGTTGAACACCGGCATCTTCAGCGTCGACCTCATGCCCGGTGCAGGCATGTGTGTCGCGGGGTGTGACGCCTGTACGTGGGGCTGCGGTGCAGCCGGAGCTTGCGGCGCGGCTTGTGGTGTCGCTCCCGTTGCCTGTGGCGATGTGGCCTTATGAGTGGTGGCCGGAGCCGACGGTTTTGTCGGCGCGGTGGCGGCCGGAACGCTCACAAGCGGTGCTTTGGTGTCGGCAGCGTCTATTTTTCTCAGCCGCCCCTCTCCGTCGCTGCCTTTGTTAGGGGAGGGGCTGAGTGATTGGCATATTTTGGCGAGCGTCAGCTCTACGAGAAATTGCTTGTTGGTGGCCGTGCGGTAATTGAGGTCGGCGTCGTTGCAGAGGCTCATGGCGCGGTATAGGAAGCCCGGCGTACATCGGGCGCCTATGTCGGCCATCTGTCTGCGGGCCTCCTCTCCCGCCTCGACGAGTCCTACGGTCGACTGGTCGCGGGCCATCATCAGATCGCGAAGATAGGCGGCCAGGCCGTTGATGAAAAAGAGCGAGTCGAATCCGGCGTCGCGGATCTCGCGGTAGATCACCCATGTCATCAGCACGTCGCCGGCCAGAAAAGCTTCGGTCAGGCGAGTGTAATATTTGTAGTCGAGCACGTTGAGACTCGCTATCGTGTGCTCGTAGGTCACCTTGCCCTGCGAGGATGCGGCCACCTGGTCGAATACCGACAGGGCGTCGCGCATGCCGCCGTCGGCCTTGGTGGCTATGACGTTGAGAGCGGCCTCCTCGGCCTCCACTCCCTCCTGCGAGGCCACGTACTGCAGCTGGCGGATGATGTCGGGGATGGATATGCGGTGGAAGTCGTAGATCTGGCAGCGCGAGAGTATCGTGGGTATGATCTTCTGCTTTTCGGTGGTGGCGAGCACAAACACCACGTAGCCCGGCGGCTCCTCAAGGGTTTTAAGAAACGCGTTGAAGGCCTGCGTGGAGAGCATGTGCACCTCGTCGACGATAAACACCTTGTAGCGGCCCTGCACGGGCGGCACTCTCACCTGCTCGGTGAGGGCGCGCATGGCGTCTACACCGTTGTTCGACGCAGCGTCAAGCTCTATGATGTTGAGCGAGGTGCCTGCGTTGAAAGCCTTGCACGAGTCGCACTCGTTGCATGGGTTGCCCTCGGCGGTCAGATGCTCGCAGTTGATGGTCTTGGCAAAGATACGGGCGCATGTGGTCTTGCCCACTCCGCGCGTGCCGCAGAACAGGTAGGAGCTGGCTATACGGCCCGAAACGACGGCATTTTTGAGCGTCGAGGTCAGAGCCGACTGTCCTACGACCGATTCAAACGTCGTCGGTCGATATTTGCGTGCCGATACAAGATACGGGGTCATATATTAGTTTCGGAGATGGATTCTTATGCAGGGACAACTGTGTGGGTTTCCCACTACAAATTTATGCAACATTTCTCCCGCTACCAAATTTTCGCCACGATTTTCCCTTTGCTTTCCTGCCGCGCACAAAATATGTTTTTTAACATAATGAGGGTTGTTGAGGGGTGGTTTGGCGTTGAATTGAAAGAAATATTGTGTAAATTTGCAGAAAATCAGGCCTGGATAGGTTTTTGCCGGGCATTGTCAAGAACAAACATTGCCGGGAAGGAGCATCCTATTGTCGGCGCAACAAGACTATTATTACTCCAAACAAATATTACTCCAAAACAAAATCAAAAAAATGCGTTTTAAACGTTTCCTTATTCCCGCCATGGCGTTTATGGCTCTGGCCGTGGTGTCATGCGCGAAGACCGAACAGAAGTCCGACGAATGGAAGCTCGTATGGTCAGAAGAGTTTGACTACGACGGTCAGGCCGATACTACCGTATGGTCGAGAATCCCCAAAGGCACACCCGACTGGTGTGCTCACATGTCGTCGGACGACCGTCTGTATGAGATGCGCGATGGCAATGCCGTGCTCAAAGGTATTGCCGACAGCGCCGGCACAGCCGGTCCGGTGGAATATCTCACCGGCGGTATATTTACCAAAGGCAAGAAGGCTTTCCTCGGCGGACGTCTGGAGGTCCGCGCCAAGCTGCAGGGTGCGCGCGGCGCATGGCCTGCGATCTGGATGCTTCCGGAGCCTTCGGCGTCGGAGGAGTATGGCAGCACCCAATGGCCTTACGGTGGCGAGATCGACATCATGGAACGCCTCAACTCCGACTCGATAGCCTATCAGACCGTCCACTCCGATTATACGTATAATAAGGGCATGAATGATCCCGTGCCGTCGCGCACCGGTGTCATCGATCCGGATGATTACAATGTGTATGCGGTGGAGATGTATCCCGACAGCGTGCGATTCTTTATCAACGACACGCATGTCAACACCTATCCGCGCATCGAGGGTGCCGACGCTGCCAGTCAGTTCCCCTACTATCGCCCGATGTATCTGATGATCGATATGCAGCTTGGCGGCCAGTGGGTGGGACGTGTGTTCCCCGAGGATCTGCCGGTGGAGATGCTTGTCGACTGGGTGCGCTACTATGAGCGCGCTGAGTGATGCGCGCCGTGTCTTTGACTGATACCGGATAACAGTCACCCCGGAGCATTGAATCGTCTGATTCGCGCTCCGGGGGTGAGTTGTTTTTTTTCGCTGCTGACTGCGCCCGTGCGGATGGCGCATCGTCATGCGGTGGGATTCATTAGCTGTCTGCTCCGCTCTCCTCTTCCTCCTCTTCGGCCAGATTGTCGTAGGTCTGAAACAGGAAGTCGTTGTAGGGGAAGCGGGTAAGGTGTATCTGCTTGGCGCGCTCGTAGAGTTTGTGTTTGAGTTCGTCGATGTTGATGCCCTTGCGTGCGGAGATAAACACCGCGTCCTCGCCCATGCGGCTCATCCAGCTCTGCTTCAGGTCGTCGAGCGACAGGTTCTCGCGGCGTGCCGGAGTGAGGTCGTCGGCATCCTTGGGCGTGTAGGTGAAGGCGTCGACCTTGTTGAACACCATGATCATCGGCTTGTCGGCCGATCCGCACACGTCGGCAAGCGTACGGTTGACAACTTCGATCTGTTCCTCGAAGTTGGGATGGGAGATGTCGACCACATGCAGCAGCAGGTCGGCTTCGCGCACCTCGTCGAGAGTCGATTTGAAGGAGTCCACAAGGTGTGTCGGGAGTTTGCGGATAAACCCTACGGTGTCGGTGAGCAGAAACGGCAGATTTTCTATGATCACTTTGCGCACGGTGGTGTCGAGCGTGGCGAACAGCTTGTTCTCGGCAAACACGTCGCTTTTGCTCAGCAGGTTCATCAGTGTCGACTTGCCCACGTTGGTGTAGCCCACGAGAGCCACGCGGGTGAGCTTGCCGCGGTTTTTGCGCTGTATCGACTTCTGCCGGTCGATTGATCTCAGCTCCTCTTTTAGGCGCGAGATCTTGTCGAGTATTATGCGTCGGTCGGTCTCTATCTGTGTTTCGCCGGGGCCGCGCATGCCTATGCCTCCACGCTGGCGTTCGAGGTGGGTCCACATGCGTGTGAGCCGCGGCAGCAGATACTGGTACTGGGCCAGTTCCACCTGTGTGCGTGCGTTGGCCGTGCGTGCGCGCTTGGCGAATATGTCGAGGATGAGTCCGGTGCGGTCAAGCACCTTAATCTTCAGCTCTTTTTCGATGTTGGCCACCTGTTTCGACGACAGGTCGTCGTCGAAGATCGCCATCGCTATGTCGTTGTCCTCGTTGTATTGGCGTATCTCTTCGAGCTTGCCTGATCCGACGAAGGTGCGGGAGTCGGGGCCGTTCATCTTCTGTGTGAACTTGCGCACTGTGACGGCTCCGGCCGTGTCGGCCAGAAATTCCAGTTCGTCGAGATATTCCTTGGCGCGTGCCTCGTTCTGGGCCGGAGTGATCAGTCCTACGAGTATGGCGCGTTCGGGTGCTTCGGTGGCGGTGGGAAGATCTTTCATGCGTGGTTGTTTGTTTGTCAGATGCAAAATTAACAAATAATTCAGTAATTTTGTGCGGGAAACATGCTTGATGTGTTTGTTTCTATCACTTATCCTGATTCGCGAACCGACTGACAAATGACATCTGATAATACAACATCTTCAAAAAGACGTCCGTTGTGGCGTCGTGTGCTCAAATGGACGGCTGTGGCTGTCGGCTCTCTGGCACTGCTGGCTGTGGCCGCTACGGCATGCGTGGTGTGGCTGCTTTCGCCCGAAACGCTCACCTCTATGGTCGAAAGATATTCCGGAGAGTTTATCGACGGCCATGTCAAGGCTCGTCGCGTGGAGCTGACGTTCTGGAAGACTTTCCCTAAAGTCAGGCTCGACGTCGACGATCTGACGGTGGTGTCCGACGCTCTCGACAGCATCACACCCCAACAGAGAGCCCAGCTGCCTGCTTCGGCCGACACTCTGCTGACCGTAAGCCGTCTGAGCGGCGGCATAAACGTGTGGGCGGCCACGATGGGCTATATAATGCTTTATGACGTGGAGATAGATGCTCCGAGGGTCAATCTCGTGAAGGTCGATGACCTCCACGCCAACTACGATATAGTTCCGGAGGCCGAAGAACAGTCTGATACGGCTTCCTCGCCTCTGCCTTATATAAGCATCGACCGCTTCGTGCTCAATGGCGCCGCTCCGGTGCGCTACGTTTCGCTCGCCGACTCGATCGATGCAGTGCTCGACATCGCCCTGACGGCTGTCGACGGAGAGAAGGCGCCGGTCTATACCATTTCGGCGAGAGCCGAGGGTGGCGGGCGGTTGGCGCCGATGATGGATCTGGCTCCGGTGACGCTCGGAGTTGACGGCAGTGTGAAGTGGGATCAGCGGCGTCCCGATCATCTGCGGCTCGAGGATTTCACGTTCGACATCGGAGGCAATACACTCGGGATGAATGCCGATATCAGTTTTTCCGACTCGCTGCTGATCCACAGTCTTGATCTTTATGCAGCCCGGCTTCGTGTCGACAATATGATGGCGCTCGTTCCGGAGGGGTTCAAGGGCAGTCTGCCCCGGATCGTTTCCGACGCCGAGATCGATGTCAGGGCGCGTCTGCTTAAGCCTTACGATATTGGGCGTCTGTCGGACAGCGTGCCGGCTATGCCCGATGTGGAGGTGTCGGTGATGATACCGGGTGGCTCGTTTGAATACGATCGGCTGAAACTGCGCCGTGTTCAAGCCGATATCACCGCTACGGTCTGTGGCGGAAATCCCGACGGGTCGCGTGTCGACATAAAACGTCTCGACCTGCAGGGAAGGGCAGTGGGCTTCACCCTCAATGGCACTGTCACGCATCCGCTGAGCGATCCGAGGGTCGACGGTGTGTTCGACGGACATTTAGATTTTGCCGCACTGCCGGCCGATCTGCTCCGGCGGCTGCCGTTCACTGTCAGAGGGCGTGTCGACGGTCATACCGATGTCGCGCTGCGGTTGTCGGATCTCGATCCGAAGCGGTTTCACAATATCAGGGTCAACGGCAAGGTGGGGCTCGACGATTTTCTGCTGCGCATGCGCGATTCGTCGGCTCTGGCCTACGTCACCCGTGCGCAGCTGAGTTTCGGCACCAACACACATCTCACCACGGCCGACGGTCAGGAGGTGGACTCGCTGCTGCGTGTCAGTCTGACATCCGACACCCTCGCTTTTGTCGGCGACGGTGTGGCTCTGCTGTCACGAGGCCTGAAGGTGGGTATGGGCACACGCAACACCAAGGCTACGTTCGACACCACCGTCATCACGCCGCTTGGCTTTACGGCAAGCGTCCGGCGCATGTCGCTGCGCTCCGATTCCGACTCCATGAGGGTGGTGATACGCAATGCCGACATAAAAGCCACCTTGCAGCGCTTTGAGGGTGGAGCGCGCGATCCGCTGCTGACGGTCGGCATGTCGGCCGGGCGTATGCGGTATTCCGACGCGTTCAGCCGTCTGGCGCTGACCGATGCCAAGGCCGATATATCGCTCCATCCGCGCCGACGGCCGAAGCGGCGTATCGCTGTCTCGGCGTCCGACTCGCTGCAGCGGGCTGCCCGCATGAGGCGCATGCGGGCTGAGATAGATTCGGCCAATGCCGGCAGGGAGATGATGGATTTTGATGTCGACCGCGATCTGGTGGGACTTATGCGCCGGTGGAGCGCGTCGGCTCACATCAAGGCCAAGCGGGCAAGAATGATGACACCTTACTTTCCGGTGCGCAACCGCATCACCGGACTCGATATGCAGATCTCCACAGATTCGGTGGTGATACGCAACACCCGATACCGCATGGGCAAGTCCGATTTCCTGATCAACGGCACCATCTCCAACATCACGCGTGCGCTTTCATCGCGCCGTGGCTCGCCGCTTGAAATGGATTTCACCATCAAGAGCGATACCGTCGACATCAACAATATCACTTCGGCCATACTCGCCGGTTCGGCGTTCGCGGAGAAGAAGTCGCTCGGACAGGCTAAGGCGATCAGTGCCGACGCTTCCGATGAAGCGGCTGAGAATGTCATGGCCCTTCAGGCCGCCGACACCGTGGGAGCAGCGTTTGTAGTGCCTTCCAATGTAAATGCACGGCTCGATATCGACGCTGCAAACGTACTCTATGCCGATATATGGCTTCAGAAGCTGCAGGGTAAGCTCAATGTCAGCGACGGAGCCATACATCTCGACCGTCTGGCCGGATATACGCCTATGGGATCGATGGATCTGACGGCGCTCTACGCCGGACAGACCAAGCACGACCTGAGGTTTGCGGCCGGAATGGTCATACGCCGACTGCATCTCAAGCAGTTCCTGCACTTGATGCCGGAGATAGATTCCATACTGCCGCTGCTGCGTGAGGTCGACGGTATAGTGACAGCCGACGCGGCTATGACCACCGATCTTGATTCGCTGATGAACATGAAGTTCCACACCTTCAATCTTGTGCTGAAACTTTCGGGCGATTCGCTCCGGCTGATCGACGGAGAGACGTTCCGCACGATGGCGAAGTGGCTGATGTTCAAGGATAAGAAACACAATCTGATCAAATCGATGCAGGTGGAACTGATGGTGCGCGACTCGCGTCTGGATCTGTTCCCGTTCGTATTCGATCTCGACCGCTATCGCCTCGGGGTGAGCGGTGGCAACACGCTCGACATGGATCTCGACTATCATGTGGCCGTATTGAAGTCGCCGCTGCCGTTCAAGTTTGGCATCAACATCAAGGGCAAGCCGGGCGATCTGAAGATAAGGCTCGGCAAGGCACGCTTCAACGAGTATGCCGTGAGCTCGTCGCGGCAGCTCACCGACACTACCCGCATCAACCTGATCCACAAGATTCAGGAGGTGTTTAAGTTCGGTGTCAGCAGCGGCCGCCAGACAAAACTCATGATGGAGGCTCCGCGCCCCGACAGGGCGGAGTTCTCCGTGGCCGACACGCTGACACACGCCGATTCGGTGATATTCATTCAGGGTGGAGTGCTCGAAGGCCCCAAGGAGCCGCCGTTTCCCATGCCCGACAATGCATCGGACACCAAAAAATCGTCCAAAAAAGATAAAAAACGCAAGAAATGATGACTGACAGCATACAACGTTTCATAGCTTCGCGCGGATATCCGCGTTTTGAACTCCGTGCCGCGCTGATCGACATGGACGGCACACTCTACGACTCCATGCCGCGCCATGCCGAAGCCTGGCGCCGTATGATGCTGACCGTGGGTGTGGATCTGCCCGTGGAGGAATATTTCCTCCATGAGGGGCGTACAGGCGCCGCCACCATACGTCTGCTCATGGAGCGCTACGCCGGGCGCGTGCCTGACGATGACGAGATCAAGGAGCTTTATCGCCTCAAGACCGAGTTTTTCGCTTCGATGCCCGAAGTGTCGGTCATGCCGGGGGCTGCCGACATGCTCCGTCAGCTTCAGCAGTCAGGAGTGAAGCGGGTGCTTGTCACCCTGTCCCTTATACCAATCTGACGCTGCCGCAGAGCCAACCAG
>NZ_PUED01000069.1 GCF_003024925.1 Paramuribaculum intestinale | reverse complement strand
ACATAGGCACTCCCAAGACGGAGAGCGCCCGGCGGGCCATGACGCGTGTCAATCCCGATGTAGTGGTGCTGACCCACGATATGATGGTGGATGCCTCAAACATAGAACCTTTGTTAGAAGGATATGATGTGGTGGCCGACTGTTGCGACAACTTCCCGACGCGGCTTCTCATAAGCGACACCTGCGCCAGGCTTGGAAAGCCGCTTGCCTATGCGGCTGTCGACCGTTTCAGCGGTCAGCTGTTCACCCAGCTTCCGGGACACCGCACCATGCGCGACATCTTCGGTGCGGAGCCGCGCGCTGACGGCGACTGCGGCTGCGCCCGCCGCGGCATACTCAATGCCGCCGTCGGTGTGGCCGGTTCGCTTCAGGCCGCCGAAGTCATAAAGATCATCACCCGTACGGGCGATCCGCTGTCAGACCGTCTTCTGACGTTTGATCTCGTGACGATGGATTTTAATGTTTTTAGTCTGTAACATAGTGTATTATGTGTCGGTAAAAACACTGACGACGAAATAAATTTGTAGTTTTCGGATATATTATCTAATTTTGCAGTGGGTAAGTCCTACACGACCAGCTCCCCGGGAACTCCGTCAGGTCTTGATCGAAGCAGCGGTACCGGGTCGTAGCGGTGCGATGTAGATAGCTTACCCACTTTTTGTGCGGTAAAAATCGGTATTTTTCAGAATAATCACATTTTTTGTGTTAAAAATCAGACGATATAGCGATAGTTTATAACTCTTGCGCTATATTTGTAGTCTGAAATGCAGGCAAATGGAAGCGGTCGGTCTTTCCGGCATCCTCCAAGGGGTTGTTAATTAAGGAAAAGTCGCAGCAGGAAAAAGTATACAGGACGTGAATATTAACGAAGATAATCATTCAGGTTGTAATTACTTTAGCAGCCGTGGATCGTCATCCGCACGTGCGGGATGGGTCTGCGGGGTGCTTCTCATGCTTCTTGGCGCAATATCACCGGCATGGGCACAGAACGCCAAAGAGGGCGAATTTTATTCGTCCACACCTCAGGCGTGTCCCGACGACACGATATCTGTCAGCATAGAGTCGGAAGGCGGTCGGATGGACACTGTGGGCATACGCATATACTTCCACCAGTCGAAGGTCAATCTTCTGCCGAAATACCAGCGCAACGCCGAGCGACTCGACTCTTTTCTTGTAGAGCTTCAACGCATCAAGAGCGACTCGTCGCTCAAAGTCCGTGCGATCCGTATCATGGGTGGTGCGTCGCCTGAGGGTACGACTCGATTCAACAAATGGCTTTCGGAACAGCGTGCGGCCCGAATCACGGAGTATATGGTCAAGAATTCGCCTGTAGAGCTTGATCCGTCGATCATCTCGGCCGAATATCCCGGTGTGGACTGGTGCGGACTCAAGCGCATAGTTCTTGCCGACCCCGATGTGCCTGACCGCGACGAGGTGTTGCGCATCATCGACACTCCCGGCACTCCCGACGACCGTATGCCGCGTCTGAAGAAACTCCACTGGGCCATACCCTGGATGTATCTCTACAACAAGTATTATCCGTCACTGCGTGCATCGCAGGTGCAGATCATCTACGAGCATCCGCGTCCGCCGCTGCCACGCATTATGATCGGGCCGCAGCGCTTCAACTATGTCCCGACCATCATAGCGCCTCCGATGCCGTATTACCACATACTGACCGACCGTCCGTTCTATATGACCGTGAGCACCAATATGCTCTATGATCTGTTCCTGATCCCGAATGTTGGCATTGATTTCTATATGGGCAAAAGGTGGTCGGCCGAGATCAACTGGAACTATGCCTGGTGGAAGAGCGACCGCATCCACTGGTACTGGCGCTACTATGGCGGTGACCTGACGATCAAGAAATGGTTTGGCAAGAAAGCGCAGGGCAAGCCTTTCAGCGGCCATCACATAGGTCCGTATTTCCAGATGCTGACCTATGACTTCGAGCTTGGCGGCAAGGGTTATCAGGCCCGAAGATGGACTCATGCGGCCGGTATAGCCTACGGCTACTCAATGCCTATCACTTCGCGGCTCAATCTCGACTTCACCATAGGACTCGGCTACAGCTGGGGACAGTTCTACAAATATGTGCCTATCGACAACCACTACGTGTGGAAAGCCACAAAGCGCCGCAAGATGATAAGCCCCACGCGTCTGGAGGTATCTCTTGTGTGGTTGCTCGGACATGGCAATGTCAATACCGAAGAAGACCTGGAAAAGTAGACAGCAGCAGACCCTTTATGGAATTATGACACTCAGATCACATCACATATCACTCACGAAGTCACGGCGTATGATAAGGCGTCTGACGGCCTTGTCCGTAGTGCTGATCCTGTCGGTGGCTTGCGAGCACAAGCCATTCTGCTGGCATCATCCCCATGACGGAATGCTTCGTGTGGAGTTTGCCTGGTGGGATGCTCCCGAAGCCGAATACACTGTGAGGTCGATGGCCTTCTACGCCTATCCCAAAGAGGGGGGCAAGGCGAGACGTTTCGACTTCGCAGGCTCCAAAGGCGGTACGATAAGTCTTCCTGTTGGCGACTACCATTTCCTATGCCTCAACTCCGATACGGAAACATACACTTTCAGCGGCGAGGAGTCGCACAAGACATTTACCATCCATACCCGCGACAGCTATATACTCGCCGGAATGGATATAAGAGCCGACGGAGGTGGCGACTTCTCCGAGGATGATGACATAAAACGCGCCGAAGGAACATACGATGAGGGCGTCAAGGAGTCGTCGCAGGAGGGAATCTACGGACATACTCTCGAAGACTACAATATCCACGGACAGGTGGGTGTCACGCAGGTGGTGACGATGTATCCCAAGCCGGTGGTCATACACTATCATGTGATAATAGAGAACATAGGATGTCTGGAAACGGTGCTGAAGGTCAGCGGAACGCTGTCGGGACTGCCATCAAAGGTACGCGTCCACCACATGGAGGTGCCAGGCCAGGGCGATGACAACAACATCGTGCCTTTCTCGATGGTACCGACCGACGACAATGTGCTCGAAGGCCATTTCTACGCATTTCCCCACTGCCCTACCGATCCTGAGACATGGTCGAAGCACAAGCTCTGCTGCTACGTGATCAATGAGCAGGAGGAGCGCCGTTTCTTTGAGTGGGACGTGACCAGTCAGGTCGACGAGCAGGATGGCGAAACCTACGTCAAGATCGTGGTTCGCGATATGGATGTGTGCGGCATGAACGATCTCGGTCCGGTGGTGGATCCGTGGATACCGACTCCGCCGATCATCATACCGATGCAATGACGTGCTTAGAGTATGTTTGAATTTAACAACAGAATATAAACAACCAATCATTTAAAATCGAATAAAATGCATCGTTACTCCACTTTGCTCTTCGCCGTAGGGCTGGTCTCATGTAGCGCATTGACAGCTTGTATCGACGATGTGATTACAGCCAAGGACCAGGGTGATCCGATAGGATTCACCACTTCGGTCAATACCCACAGCCGCACCTCGCTGATACATACGACAGAAAATCTCGACTCGTTCCGTATCTACGCCTACTGTCCCGACGGTCTGGAATTTTTCCACGATCTGCTCGTGACGAAGGTAGATCCCGACGAGATAGAGGACAACTATTATGCGCTCCACTGGAGCATCGAGGGCGGACCCTATTTCTACCCCCGCGACGCGGCCTGGGTGGACTATTACGCCTATCGTTTCATATCGGGCATAAACGGCCACTACAGCCGCAACAGTTTCCTCCCCCACAGCAGCACTCCCGAGGAGGGACGACGCATTGACATCACCGCTGCCAAACAGATGATCCATGACTTCCGTCCCTATCAGCGTCCGCAGGAGCAGGAGGATCTGATCATAGAGCACAAGCGGTCATACAACGACGAGGTGAGCGGTGTGGAGCTGCATTTCCATCACGCTCTGTCGCAGATAGAACTTAAGGCGTATTCGCCCAACAACAATACCCGCGTGATGGTGGCCGGAGCATGGTTCTGCAACATCATCAACAACGGCGACGTGACCTTTCCGCAGGCCAAGGTGAGCGGTATAGGCGACGACCAGCTCTACTGGACTCTTCCCGGACGACAGAACTTCGATGATGCGAATGTGGTCGATGAGGACAAGCTGCTCAACGGCTCCAACCGCAGCCATTACGGATGGTTTTTCCCCGAACCTGTGATGCTCGGACATTCTATCAGCGAAGCGAGCACTCTTCCGGTAGTTCCGGACGAGGGTGGTGACAATACCGAGTCAACCCGTGGGCGTTCAAGAGCCGACGGCGATGGCACTACAGGTACACCTGACGACGAGAACTGGCCAGATCCTTCGCCAGGACACCACACCGACTACAACGGCGACGGTGTCTGCGACCACCTCGTGACCGACAATATCCAGGCTTCGCCATATATCAGCCATCTGCTTACCAGCAAGAACACCGAGCATGAGGGTATGGATTCCACCAATATGCTCCTGCTCCCGCAGCAGCTCGTGCCTTACAACAAAAACCGTGAGGAGGATCCCAAGCAGCAGTTCTACGACGAGGAGGGCAAGCCCAACAACCACGGAGCCTACATATTGCTCGCCATACAGGTGTGGATGATCCACGGCGATGAAAACCATACCCACCGCCACATACTCTTTCCCTATACCGACCCTGAGAAGTGGAATATCAACGGACTGCCGGTCAATGCCGACGGCATACCCTGGGACAATATCGGCAACCGTCTTGACGACGAGGGATTTCCGGTCAACAACGAAACCGGGCTGCCGATGTACAGCGAGGATGATCCGACACAGCGTATCGACAACAACGGCAATCCTGTCGACGCCGAGGGCGTGATCTACGACAAGACCACCGGCAAGCCTATAGACAACTACGGGTACCGCTATCCCGACGTGAACTACTCGATCGGCTGGCGAGATGTCGAGAAGCAGTTTGCATGGGTGTGCGTGCCTATCGACGACAAGTGGGAACCGGGCTACAAATACACCTACATACTCGAATTCATGGGGCCGAACAGCGGCGCCGGCATATATCCGCCCGACGACTTCGACTTCGGTATGGGCGGCGTAGGTATCGACGGCGATATATCGACCGCATGCCGCGAAAACTGGAAGGCTCTTCCCGGACAGGATTATGCCGGCAGATATGAGATCATTCCCTCGCAGCAGTGTCGTCTGCGCGACCCGGGAACCATGAACTCCAAAAAGAAATGGGTGGGCAAGAAGCAGGGTGATCCCGTGCTGAGCAAGGCCATAGACTTCAGAGTGGTCGTGGACGAATGGAACAACCGCGACATACCTGTCGACATGGAGGATTATTATACTCCCGAGGAGGGACACAAAAAGAAAAAATGACGGTCCCTGCTGATAAAGCAGCATGATTGCCGGAGGCTTACGGCGCCCTCCGGCAATCTTTTTTTACAAGCGCGACAGATTGTCATTGAATAGTGGACTGAATTTAGTAATTTTGCGTGTTATAAAATCAACCGGACAAAAACCACGACTATGGATATGTTTGAACGCATCAGCGCCGATATAAAGGCTGCAATGCTTGCCCGCGACCAGGTGAGGCTTGAAACACTGCGCGGCATCAAAAAGGAATTTCTCGAAGCCAAGACAGCGAAGGGATCGGACGGTACTCTGAGCGACGAAACGGCTGTCAGGATAATGACAAAAATGGTGAAGCAGCGTCGCGAGACTGCCGAGATATACTCGCAGCAGAACCGTCCGGAGCTTGCCGCCGGTGAGCTTGCCGAGGCTGCGGTGATCGAGGAGTATCTTCCCGGTCAGCTTTCGGAGGAGGAGCTTGTGGCCGAGCTGAAAAAAATCATCGAGCAGACCGGCGCCACCTCGGCAAAGGAGATGGGCAAGGTGATGGGAGTGGCCTCGAAGGCGCTTGCCGGACGTGCCGACGGCCGTGTCATATCGGCCAAGGTCAGGGAGCTGCTCGCCTGATATCGCTCAGCGAGATGTCAATAGAATGGTTGTAAATAAACAAAGAAATTTCAGGAAATGCTTACTCTTCAACAGATAAAGGAAAATCCCGACAAGATCGTGGAGCGTCTGGCTGTCAAAGGATTCGACGGCCGCGGCCCGATCGACGCAATAATGGAGCTTGACGCGCAGCGCCGTCAGCTTCAGCTCTCCAACGACACCCGTGCGGCAGAGCTTAACAAGCTTGCCGCCTCGATAGGCGCGCTGATGAAACAGGGCAAGAAGGATGAGGCCGAGCAGGCCAAGCAGCAGGTGGCTGCCCTCAAAGGTGAGCAGAAGGATGTGGCCGACAGTCTGGCCGACACCGAACGCCGTATGCGCGAGATACTCCTGACGGTGCCCAATATCCCTTGCGAGGCTGTGCCGGCCGGACTGAGCGCCGAGGACAATGTAGTGGAGCTTACCGGCGGTCCTATGCCCGATCTCGGCGCCGACGCCATGCCTCACTGGGATCTTGCAAAGAAATATGATCTGATCGATTTCGATTTAGGAGTGAAGATCACCGGCGCCGGTTTCCCGGTCTACAAAGGGAAGGGCGCCAAACTGCAGCGCGCTCTGATACAGTTTTTCCTCGATCAGGCTTCCGAAGCGGGTTATCTTGAGATTCAGCCCCCCTACGTGGTCAACGAGGCTTCGGGCTACGGCACCGGACAGCTCCCCGACAAGGAGGGTCAGATGTATTACGTAGGCGAGGACAATCTCTATCTCATACCCACGGCCGAGGTGCCTGTGACCAATCTCTACCGCGACGTGATCCTCTCCGAGAGCCAGCTTCCGGTGAAGAACTGCGCCTACTCGGCATGTTTCCGTCGCGAGGCGGGCAGCTACGGCAAGGATGTCAGAGGTCTTAACCGTCTGCATCAGTTCGACAAGGTGGAGATCGTGAGGATAGAGAAGCCCGAGAATTCTTACGCAGCTCTCGAGGAGATGAAGGCTCACGTGCAGGGACTGCTCGAAAAGCTCGGTCTGCCCTGGCACATACTCCGTCTCTGCGGCGGCGACATGAGCTTCACTTCGGCTATAACGTTTGACTTCGAGGTGTGGTCGGGCGCGCAGAAGCGCTGGCTCGAAGTGTCGTCGGTAAGCAACTTCGAGACCTATCAGGCCAACCGTCTGAAGTGTCGCTACCGCGATGCCGACAAGAAGACCCGCCTGTGTCACACTCTCAACGGTTCGGCGCTTGCTCTGCCGCGAATAATGGCGGCTCTGCTCGAAAACAACCAGACGCCGCGGGGCATAGTGGTGCCGGAGTGTCTGCGCCGCTATACCGGATTTGATATCATCGACTGATCAGTCAGCAGCAGCAGAGAGCCGGCAATGAAGAAGAAGAGCATAACGGATCTGGGTCGCGACTCGCTCGACGCTTACCGTGCGAAGAAAAAACTTCCGGTGACGGTGGTGCTCGACAATATTCGCTCGCTCAACAATATTGGCTCGATATTCCGCACCTCCGACGCTTTCATGGCTGAGCGTGTGATGCTTTGCGGCATCACAGCCGTGCCGCCGTCGGTGGAGATCCACAAGACCGCTCTTGGGGCGGAGGATTCGGTGGAATGGCGCTACTATGCGTCGACGGCCGAATGTCTGGAGGATCTTCGCGGGGACGGCTACAGGCTGTGCGTGCTCGAGCAGGTGGAGGGGAGCGTTGCGCTCCAGGATTTCCGTCCGCAGCCGGGCGAGCGCTATGCGATCGTGGCCGGACATGAGGTGCACGGTGTCAGTCAGGAGGCGGTGGATGCGGCCGACGTGTGTCTGGAGATACCGCAGTGCGGCACCAAGCATTCGCTCAACGTGTCGGTGTCGACCGGGCTTGCCTTATGGCATTTCTTTATAGGTCTCGGCGGCCAGAATGGCGCTTGCGGCTGATGCGTCGGCCTGCAGCCGGGCACGCAGCCCGTCAATGGAGCTGAAACGCATTTCGGAGCGCATCCGCTCAACGAACGCAATGGCTACGCGGCTTCCGTAAAGGTCGCCTTCATATCCTATCAGATGCGCTTCAACGCTTACAGTGGGGCTCTCGGTCAAATCGACCGTGGGCCTCACTCCTATATTGACCATGGCGGGATATGAGGCTCCTGAGGCAATGGTGGCTCTGGCAGCGTAGACTCCATGGGCCGGTATGAGCATCAGGGCCGGTTCTACGCTTATATTGGCGGTGGGGAAGCCGATTGTGCGTCCGATCTTTTTTCCGCCGATTACGGTGCCCTCAAGCGTGTATGGACGGCCGAGCATTTCAGCTGCCAGGCGTGTGTCGCCTTCGGCAAGCGCCGCGCGTATGGCCGTTGATGAGATAGGCGCTCCTCCGAAATGGTGAGGATATCCGGGTGCAAACATGACTTCAATGCCGGCGCTATAGGCAGCGCGGCGGTATTCGTCGGGTGTCGACAGGCGGTCGTGACCGAGCCGGTGGTTGAATCCCATGAGTAGCACTGCGGCGTGGAGCTTCGTGCGGAGCTGTTGCATGAATCGGCTTGCTGAAAGCAGTCGGGTGGTTTCGTCAAATCTGATCACTCCGGGAGTCGCTCCGCATGAGGCCATCATCCGGAGCCTTTCTTGGAGCGGGGCGAGCATGGCGGGAGCGCGCAGAGGGTCGATGAGGTCAAGCGGATGGCGGTCGAATGTCAGCGCTACGGGGCGCAGATCGCGTTGCGACGCAATGTCGTCGAGCGTAGAGAGCAGAAACCGGTGGCCGAGGTGCAGGCCGTCGAACATCCCGACGGTGACTATCGACGGTCGTGTGTCGGTGTCGCGGGGATTGATAGTCAGTTCCATATCGGCTTTTACGGAGTGGCGTTTATCGTGCTCAGGTGCTCACTGCTGTTGCCAGATCAGGCTATGCCTTCGGCTGCGAGCAGATCGGCGAATTCGGTTCCGGGCGCCACGAGCATCGTTTTGTATCCGAGGCGTGCGGCTGCTTCGAGATTGGCCTGCGAGTCGTCGAGGAAGAGTGTTTCCTCGGGGCGGATGCCGAACGATTCCTCCACGCGGCGGAATATGCGCTCGTCGGGTTTCATGCATTTGGCTTCGAATGATGTGACGATGCCGTCGAAGTAGTCTTCGCGACGCAGTCCCTCCTTGAGAAACTCCTCGGCGATGACGCCGCGCCACATGATGGGGTTGGTGTTGCTCAGCAGATACACTCCGCGACGCTTGCGCAGGTGGCGCAGTGCGGCAAGCCGTGGCTGGGGGAGTCCGGTGATGAATGCGCAGAAAGCGCGGTCGATCTGCTGGTCGGTGACCCCTTCGGGAAGCTGTGTACGGATAGCGTCGTGGAACTGTGCGACCGAAATCTCGCCCGATTCGAGCTGTCCGAACGGGCCGTTCTGCACGTATTCTCCGATAAGGTTTTCGGGATGCTCCATGCCGAGGCTGCGGAAAGCTTCGAGGCAGTCGTCGCGGCGTATGTCCATTATTACTCCGCCGAGGTCGAAGAGAAGGTTGCGTGGCATATCAGGTGTGGTATTGTGTTCTGGTTTGTTGGGTAAGATTGGTTCGTGTCGTTTTCGTGATGCAAATATAGCAATTTGTTCGCAATCGGGCACGCAAGGTGATTATGCAAAATGTTGCCGGAGTAATGAAAAATGTATAATTTTGTAATTGAAAAGAGCCTCTGACAGGCATTAGCATGGGTAAATGTATACAGAATCTCGGGAATGGATAAAATCGACAATCTTGACAGAAAGATACTGAGCATCATCATAGGCAACGCCCGCATACCCTCGAAGGACGTGGCGCTCGAATGCGGTATTTCGCGTGCGGCGGTGCATCAGCGGATACAGCGTCTGACCGATATGGGTGTGATCACCGGCTCGGGTTATCATATCAATCCGGGTGCGCTGGGTTTTCACACGTGCACGTTCATAGGGGTCAATCTCGAACGTGGCGCCATGTACCGCCACGTGGTGCCGGAACTTGAGAAGATACCGGAGGTGGTGGAGTGTCACTATACGACGGGTCCGTACACGATGCTCATCAAGGTATATGCCCGCGACAACGAGCATCTGATGGAGCTTCTCAACGGCAAGATACAGAATATCGCCGGAGTGACGGGTACCGAGACTCTCATATCGCTCGATCCGGGTCTTGTGCGGGGACTGCCTGTCGACAAGCGTTAGTCGGACGTGCTCTGACAGCAGAAGTAAAACCACAGTGCCATGCATCGCGAGCGCGATGCATGGCACTGTGGTTTTTAGCGGACCGTCCGGCAGAGATCAGAGGAATTTGCCGTTGAATCGTTCCTGCACGTCGTTGACGATGCGTTTTATATCCTGCTCACGCTCTTTGGGGCATATAAGCAATACGTCGCCGGCGTCGGCTATGATGTAGTCGTTGAGTCCGGCGGTCACAACGAGCTTGTCGGGCTGCCGGACGGCGAAAATGTTGCCGGTCGAGTCGTAGGTGATGACATTGCAGTTCTGTGTGACGTTGCTCTCGCGGTTTTTTGGCGAGTTGTCGTAGAGCGCTGACCATGTGCCGAGATCGCTCCATCCGAAGCTGGCGCATTCGACGTAGACGTTAGATGCCTTTTCCATGATGGCGAAGTCGACCGATATGCTCGGACATGAGGGGAAATGCTCGTTGATAAACGCTGTCTCACCGGGAGTGCCGAACACGCCTTCGCCCTTTTCGAATTCCTGGTCAAGGTCGGGCGCAAGATCGCTGAAGGCTTTCGATATGGCTTTGGCGCTCCAGAGAAATATGCCTGAATTCCAGTAGAATTCGCCGGAATCGACAAATACTCTGGCCAGATCTATGTCGGGTTTTTCGACGAATGTCTTCACCTTGAGGAATCCCGGTTCGACTTCCTTGTCGATCTGTATGTAGCCGTAGCCGGTCTCGGGACGTGTGGGGTGTATGCCGAGTGTCAGCAGGGCGTCGTGGCTCTCGACAAACTCGAATCCGCGGCGCACGCAGTCCTCAAACATTCGTTCGTTGGTGATCAGATGGTCGCTCGGGGTGACTATCATGCTTGCCTCGGGATCGCATGCGCGTATGTGGCGGACGGCCCAGGCAATGCACGGAGCTGTGTTGCGGCGGCATGGCTCAAGGAGTATCTGGCTGTCGGACAGTTCAGGAAGCTGCTGCCTGACTATGGGCGCGTATGTGGCGTTGGTGACCACTATGATATGAGCCGGATCCACCAGCGGGAGTATGCGGTCGTAGCTCATCTGGAGCAGCGAGCGGCCGGTGCCAAGAAAGTCGATAAACTGTTTGGGCATGCGTGTGCGGCTGTAGGGCCAGAACCGGCTTCCGATGCCTCCGCACATTATCACGCAGTATCTGTGGTTGTTGGCGTTCATGATTGTGTCTTGAATATGGTAATTAAGTGGGTCTTTCAAAAAGTTTACACGGCTAAATTAAGGAAATATTTCGATATTTCCTATCCGGCGGGATACGATTAAGGAAAAATCGACTAAATTTGCACGGAATTTCAAATTATTATAGAAATGTCGACATATACCGAACAGAAGAAAACCAAGGTGACCACACGTCGCCTGATCGAGATGAAGCGGCGTGGCGAGAAGATAGCTTGCCTGACATCATACGATTTCACTATAGCTTCGCTCGTCGATGAGGCGGGTGTGGATCTGATACTGGTGGGTGATTCGGCCTCCAATGTCATGGCCGGCAATCTCACGACTCTGCCGATCACTCTCGACGAGATGATCACGTATGCAAAGGGTGTCACGCGGGCTGTGAAGCGTGCGCTGGTGGTGGTGGATCTGCCGTTCGGCACGTATCAGGGCAATTCGAAGGAGGCTCTGGCGTCGGCCGTGCGCGTGATGAAGGAGGCCGGAGCCGAGGCCGTGAAGCTTGAGGGCGGCGCGGAGATACGCGAGTCGATAGAGCGCATATTGACGGCCGGCATTCCCGTGATGGGGCATCTGGGACTCACTCCGCAGTCGATAAATAAGTTCGGCACCTACAATGTCAGAGCCAAAGAGGAGGCCGAGGCGCGCAAGCTTGAGGAGGACGCGCGTATGCTCGATGAGCTGGGGTGCTTCGCCATAGTGCTTGAGAAGGTGCCTGCGGCGCTTGCTCAGCGTGTGGCCTCGCAGGTGAGCGTGCCGGTGATCGGCATCGGTGCCGGATCGGGCGTCGACGGTCAGATCCTCGTGTTTCAGGACATGATGGGCATGAATCATGGTTTCTCGCCTAAATTCCTGCGCCGCTATGCCGACCTGGCCACGGTGATCAACGCCGGTGTGAGCCGCTACGTCGAGGATGTGAAAAACACCGATTTCCCCAACGCCGATGAGCAATACTGACGCTCCGGGGCATGAGCTGCCGGGCCGTCGGGTCACATATCTTCAGATAATACGTCTCGGGCTCCCGATACTTATCGGGCAGCTCGGGATGATTGTCGTGGGCTTTGCCGATACGAAAATGGTGGGTCTCTACTCGACGGAGGCTCTGGCTTCGGCATCGTTTGTCAACAATCTCTTCAACGTGTGCATATTCGCGTGCGTTGGATTCACCTACGGGCTGACCCCTCTTGTAGGCTCGCTGTTCACGCAGGGGCGGTTTCGTTCCATAGGGTCGCTGCTGCGCAACGGTGTGGCCGTCAATGTAGCGTTCGCGCTGCTGGTGACGGCCGTAATGACGGTGGTATATTTCAATCTCCACCGCATGGGTCAGCCTGCGGAGCTGCTGCCGGTGATGCGTCCCTACTATCTGATATATCTGTCGGGCGTGGTTCCTGTGGCTCTGTTCAATGTGTTCGCGCAGTGGGCCTACGCCATTCAGCGCACCCGTATGCCCATGTGGATCATACTGGGTGCCAACGTGCTCAATATCGCCGGCAACTGGCTGCTGATCTACGGCCACTGGGGGTGTCCGGAACTTGGTCTCACCGGTGCGGGTATTTCGACTCTTGTGGCGCGTCTGGTGTGTCCGGCGGCTATAATCTGTGTGTTTGCTTTCCGTGGTGACTACCGCGAGTATCGCCGGGGATTTGCCGATGGGAGTATCACTTCGGAACAGTGGCGGCTCGTGGGGCACACATCGTGGCCTGTGGCCATGCAGATGACCTTCGAGTCGGGATCGTTCTCGGCCGCGGCGGTCATGGCCGGATGGCTCGGCGCGATAGAGCTTGCGGCATTTCAGATC
>NZ_PUED01000068.1 GCF_003024925.1 Paramuribaculum intestinale | reverse complement strand
CTGATAAAATCACTCAATCGTGAAAAAATTGTTGAATTCAGCCGAAAACACGGCGGAGAGAAGTATGTAAAGAGCTTTGACGGCTATACGCATCTGCTTACGATGCTCTATGCCGTGATCCAGCGCTTCGACTCATTGCGTGAGATAGAGACATCTATGACAGCGGAGGTTCGCAAACTGCACCATGTCGGAATTGATACTGTACCAAAGCGCAGCACCCTGTCGGATGCAAATGCCCGACGGTCAGAGAAGTTCTTTGAGGATGTCTATCGCGACCTGTATGCAGCCAACAAAGACATTCTTTCATCGGACAGCAGACGCAACGGCACGGAAGAGTGGATAAAGCAGCTTAGGATTATCGATTCCACTACAATCACATTGTTCTCCAACGCTATTTTCAAGGGCGTTGGTCGACACCCCAAGACGGGAAAGAAGAAAGGCGGCATAAAGGTACACTCTGTCATACACGCCAACGAGGGGGTTCCCTGCGATGTGCAGTTCACTTCGGCGGCCACCAATGACTCTTTCATGCTTGCTCCGAGCCATTACAGCCACAACGAGATAGTCGCTCTTGACCGCGCCTATATCAATTATGCCAAATTTGAGGAACTGACGGACCGTGGCGTTGTATATGTCACCAAAATGAAGAAAAACCTCAGTTATGAGGTACTTGTAGACTGTATGCATCAGAATCCGCAGGGACTGATGGAATACCGTGAACAGGTCGTGGTGTTCCGTAAAGACGGTATAAACCACATCGCCAGAA
Organism: Paramuribaculum intestinale; assembly: GCF_003024925.1. GTDB lineage: Bacteria > Bacteroidota > Bacteroidia > Bacteroidales > Muribaculaceae > Paramuribaculum > Paramuribaculum intestinale. Next base: position 12,705 of record NZ_PUED01000068.1, on the reverse strand, counting down.
TAATTACATACGTTGACATCAAGAAGAACGGGAAGCCAAAACTCATATCGCTTCTGACCAACGACTTCGACATGCCGCCAGAGACAATCGTGGCGATATACCGCCGCCGATGGCAGATAGAGTCTCTTTTCAAGCAGATCAAACAGAACTTCCCCTTGAGATACTTCTATGGCGAGAGCGCCAACGCCATCAAAATCCAGATATGGGTTACACTCATCGCAAATCTGCTGCTGTCAGTACTTCAAAGCAAACTCGAAAGACGTTGGAGCTTCTCAGGGCTGGCTACAATCGTCAGAATTGTGCTGATGTATTACCTGAATCTCGAAAAGTTCCTCAATCAGCCCGATGCAGACCTGAAAATCATGCTCGCCGAAGCATCGGAATCGCCTCCCGAAGTTCCTGAAAACTGCTGAGGGGGCTTGTCAAATACAAAAAGTAAGCCCAACTTCTGCCGTTCAGGAAGTTGGACTCGCCTTTTTATGGTTTAGCGGACAGTAATAAAAAACAACAGAGTGCTCACACGCCTCAATCTCAAAGGCAGCTACGGCAACACCGCATCACTCGCCGGAGTTTCGGCGGCGCAGACCATCGCCACATTCTCCTATCTCGAGGACGCCTACGCCACGGCCCGCATACTACAGCTTCTCGCGCTCTACAACCGCGACCTCAAACCTGAACACACCACCTCAATCGACGCCGGAGTCCAGGCCGGATTTTTCGACCGCCTGAGCCTCGACCTGCGCTGGTATCGCCGCCAGACAGCCGACGCCCTGCTCGACGTGCCTATTGCCGCCAGCAACGGATTCAGCATGATGAAGCGCAACATCGGAGTGCTCCGCAACGACGGCATCGAGGCCGGAATCAGCATCTCGCTGCCCGACATCACACCCGACTGGGGACTCCGATTCAGCACCAGCGTGGCCTACAACAAAAACAAAGTGATCGACCTCTATTACACCGACAAGCTCTACACAAGCGACTACTCCCTAATACCCGACTTCCAGATCGGAAAGCCCTACGACACGCTCTACGGACTGCGGCAGACAGGCATCAACGCCGTCACCGGACTCCCCATATTCATCGGCAAGGACGGCCGAGAGATAGTGCCCGGACAGACACAGCTCACACGCGACGACTTCATCACCCTCGGACATCTCACTCCGCCCTACTCCGGAAGCTTCAATCTCGGAGTCACATGGAAAAACCTCGAGCTCGACGCCGATTTCTACTGGGTGGCAGGCGGCATCAAGCAATACAACTACACCTACGTGCGCAACCGCGACGACGTGAACTACAACGCACTGCGCGGACTGACACAGACCATGTGGCTGCGCGAAGGCGACGTCAACAAGATCTACTACTCCCCCTTCTATTCGTCGGCTGCGATAGAGACTCTACAGTATGCCAACACCTCCAACACCGGCAGCAGCAACTATCTGCGCCTGTCGATGCTCTCGCTCCGATACAGAGTGCCACAGAAAGTGCTCAGCTCCACACGCATCATAAAATACGCCACAGCAGCGCTGCAGGCATCCAACCTATTCACACTCACTCCCTACAGCGAGTCGGATCCCGAAACCGGCACCCTCGGCTCGGCAGTGCAGCCGGTCATCACGCTTAACCTCAGCCTGACATTCTGAAAATGAAAAAGATCATATCATACCTCGCGGCTCCCCTGCTACTGACCGGATGTTCGCTCGACATACCCTACGACAACCAGTTTACAGATCCCGACGCCATAGCCACACCCGAAAACGGACGCGAACTGATCGCATCAGGCTACAGCTCCCTGCCGGCCACCGGATTCGATCTGGCGGTGCTCAGCGACGACTTCATTCCCACCTATTGGGCATCGCGCAATCCGTCACTCTCCAACCAGTACAACTGGCAGCCATCGGCGCTCCACGACCTGTCGATCTATGCGTGGCCGCAATATTACTCGGTGATCTCTACCGCCAACGCCCTGCTCGAACGACTCCCCGGCATCACGGCCGCCACCGACGCCGATCGCCGCGAAGTGGCCGACCTCACTGCCGAAGCCTATACACTCAAAGCCTACTGCTACTTCCAGCTGCTGCGACTGTTTGCTGCAGATCCGGCCGACGGCCTCGACAACGAAGGCATTGTGATCAAAAACAGCCTGACGATGGACAACCTCCCGAGAGCCACCGTCGGAGCCACCATCGACGAGATACGCCGGCTTCTCGAAGAAGCCATCGCCACCGGACACTCCGGCACTGATCCCTCATGGCTTACGGCCGACGCCACCACACTGCTGCTCGCTGAGGTCGAACTCTATGCCGGCAATTTCCAGCGCGCCGCCACTCTGGCATCGTCGCTGCTCGACAAGCGCGGCTACGAATGTTTCAGCCCGTCGGTCTACCGCACGCTCTGGGAAAGCACATCGTGCGAGGAACAGATATTCATCTACAACGACCCCGACCAGTCGCAGACCTACTATCAGGGCATAGTTTACGACACCACCACAGGCGACTACTACAGCGTCAGCCCGTCACTGGCCATGGAATATACCGACACCGACTGCCGCAAGGAGTGGACCATCTGCCCCTTCAGCAGTCAGGCTCTCGGCAGCCAGTCGTTCATCGGCAAATACAATCTTCTGCGCCGCGAGAAGCGCGAGATTATGTTTGTCAACAAGATGCGCCTGTCGGCAGCACTCTTCACCGCAGCCGAGGCATGGGCACAGGCCGGAGGCGACGGCCCGCAGAAAGCCATCGTCGCGCTCAACCGATTCCTCGACAGGCGCGGTGCCGATCCGGTGGATACATCCCTCTCTGGCGACGCCCTCCTCAAGGAGATACTCCACCAGAAACATCTGGAATTTCTCGGCGAAGGACAACGCTACTTCGATCTCAAGCACTACAGCCGCCTGCTCGGCAGCACATCGGGACGCATACCCGCGCCCGGCGACTACCGATGGCTATGGCCCATCCCCAAGGACGAATATCTCTACAACGACAACATGACTCAAAACCCCGGATGGCCCAAAGACTCGTTCAACGACTGACAACAATATCAAAAACCATAACAAAACCAATCAGATGAAAGCATTCCACTACCTGGCAGCGGCGGCAGCGCTGCTCTTTGCCTTCACGGCAGCATCATGCTCCGACAGCAACGAAGAGCCGGAACCCGAAGTGATCAACCATATATACTTCAGCATCCCCGACGGCAACTCCTCGATAACCGACAACACCGACGAAACCGTCACAGTGGCTATCAGCCTCAGTTCTCCGCTGGCCACGGCCACATCGTTCACCGTCGAGCTGACCGGCAGCGACGCATCACTGCTGACCATAGGCAACAACCCCGTCAGCATCGCCGCAGGCTCCACCACCGGCACATTCACCGTGGCATCGGCCAACGCCGGCACCATCACCGAATCGACATCGTTCGGATTCACCATCCGCGATCTCGACCCGGCCAAATTCGACATCGCACAGAATGCCACCGTCACCCTGCTCCCCGCAGCCAACGAATCGACGCTCACTCCCGAGGAGCAGGCGCTCGTCGACCAGTGGCGCACAGCCTACGGCATCGACCTCACACCGTGGATCGGCACCGTAGCTCTCCAGGGCACTATCGAATTTCCCGGCAGCGGTAACCGTGCCCCGTTCATCAGCCCACAGACCATACAGCTGAGCGGCAGCACAGTATTCGCCATCAGCAAGGACGCCGACGACACCACTCCCGTGCTCGACATGACCGAAAACCCCATGGGCATGACCGAATATCTCTACAAGACACTCCGCCAGCTCACCGTTGACGACAACGAGTATTTCGCGCTTGAAGATGACGGCAGCGGCCTCGAACTCATGGAGCTGATCAACTGGAACGCCAAATCGGAAGAATCCTTCACCGTTTCGCTCCCCGGCCTTAAGATCACTGACATCCAGGACGGCAAGGCCACGGTGGAATTCGTGGCCGAGGGCGACGACTACATACTCAACGCCCAGGGCGAACCCATCTACAGCCCCAACACCGACGAGTATCTGACCTATTACTACCACAGCAGCTGGATACCGTTCAGCTACCAGTTCACGGCTTGGAACCGCCAGCTCGCCCTCATCGAAAACAACGATCCCATAGCCATGGAGATGCAGTCTTACGGTATCAGCGCGGCGCCGGCCACACATCTCGGACTCTCCGACGTGCTTGAGGACTCATGGGAAATCGACGAGGACGAAGACGGAGTGTCAAACCTCTATGTTGCTCCCCACGCCGAAATCGACTTCAACGCCGGCACCATGACATTCATATTCCCATTCGATACCGAGGACCAGTACGGCTATTCCCGCATCACCGTGACCTACACACTCCAGAAGTAACCTCAACACAACACCCACAACATACACTGTGACACGGATTTTAAGCAATCTAAAACAGGTATGCACACTTGCCGTCCTTCTCGGGACGGCAAGTATTGTGTGTACCCCACACGCCGACGCGGCAACACCTTCGCCCGTCATATCGCTCCCCGAAGGCACCGTCGAAGGATCTCTGCCCAACGGACTCAGGTATATAATACTCCACAACGACTTCCCCGCTAAAAGAGCCGAATTCAGACTCGTCTGGAACATTGGAGCCGTGCAGCAGGACGACACGGAGGGAGGATGCGCGCATTTCCTCGAACACATGGCCTTCGGCGGATCGGAGAACTTCCCCGACCGCGGAGCCGTGGCCTACCTTGAGTCGCTCGGCATGAAATACGGCATTGACATCAATGCGTTCACCGGCCACGACCGCACCATATACCTCTTCGGACTCCCGACCGACTCGATAGCCGCCGGAGGCTACGACCGACCGCTTACGATCATATCCGACTGGATGGATCGCCTGACCATAAATCCGCAGCGTGTCGAAACCGAAAAAGGCATAATACTCGAAGAACTGCGCAGCTCGTTTCAGGACGACCGCTTCTACGACCTCAAGATAGGCCAGAACCGCTTCAGCGCCCGCATGCCGCTCGGCACACCCGAAGAGGTCAACCGTGTGACCGCCGACGTGCTCGAGAAGTTCTACCGCCGCTGGTATCTCCCGCAGTTCGCTACAATTGTGGTTGTGGGCGATGTGGAGCCGGCCGAAGTGGAGAAAGCTATCCACCGTCAGTTCTCGTCGCTCAAGCGACGTCCCGACCCCGGACTGATACACTATCCGCTCACCTACTCACCCGCACGCCAGATAATGCTCGACGTCGACACACTCAACAACCGCGAGACGGCCGAGATAATCATACCTCACCCGACGGTCGTCACCCGCACCATCGATGACGCAAGGCGCAAGGCCATAGGCCGCGTAGTGGTCGACGCCCTGAGTTTCAGGCTCGCCGACAAGGGCATGGACACCGACATCTCCGACACCTGGTATCTTGCCGGCAGCAATCATCTCGTGCTTAAGGCTCTTGAAAGCCGCAACGTGAGTCTTGACTCATGCGTGGCAGCCATAGCATCGGAGATCAGCGGAGTGATGTCAGGCGGATTTTCCGACAATGAGATCCGCTATCACGCCGACCGGGCAGCACGCCGCATTGGCAACGCATCACATTCGGGCTACACATCGGCCATGTGGTGTGACGACTTCACCGACTACGCCCTCACAGGCGACCGCTACATATCGTCGGCCGCCCAGTCGGCACAGCTGCAGGAAGCCGTCAGAACCATCACTGCAGCCGAAGCCACCGCCACGCTCCGCGAATGGATGAGCCACTCCGACACGATGCTCATGGCCGTCAGCACATCGCCGATCAATGCGCCCAGGCGCACGCTCGACGCTCTGACCGCCGACTGGCAGAGAGGCTTGGCGGCGCCGCGCACCGACTTCAAGTTCAGCGAACCATACCGTCCGACAGCCGACACCATACCCACACCCGAGATACTCACACGCCGATACCCTGTCAGCCCAAGCGACATAGCCGACACAATCGACTACGCCTCGCTCGGCATCCGCGACCTGCGCCTTGCCAACGGCATGAGAATCATCATCAAGCCTACGCTCGACGACGGCGACGTCTACTTCGCCATGCTCGCGCCGGGCGGCTACGGAACCGTGCCTGCGGAGCAGCTGCCCCTCTACGGATCAACAGCGAGCTATATCGACATGGGAGGCATAGCCAAGTTGCCTGAAACCACCGGCGAATACATGTATCAGAACGGCATGGCGCTCGGCATGGCGCTCGAAAACGACTGGCACGGCTTTCTCGGATCATTCACAGCCGACAAGGCCGGAGAGTTTTTCAATCTCGTATATGAGAAAATCACCGATCCCGAACTGCGTTACGACGACTTCGACGAGATAAAGCAGTCGATGATCGAAGATCTCGACAACGACGACGAATCGGTGCTTGAAAAGATGCTCAACCGCGCCCCCGACCGTCAGCTCATGGCCCGCATGGACCGGCTGATGTGCAACGTGCTCCCCACCGACCGCGCATACGCAGGAGTCGACGATGTCAAAGCCGCCCGACTCCGCGACATGCAGCGCCTCGACCTTGACAGCATAGCGGCATTCTACCGCTCGCTCTACACACGCCCCGACAGCTGCGTGGTGATACTCACCGGCAACTTCGATGCCGCAAGCCTGACCGATGCCGCCGTTGCGGCATTCAGCCGTCTGAAAGCCGAATCGTCCAAGCCTATCACCTTCACGGAGCTGCATCTGCCCGAAACGACAGTGAAGGAGCGTTTCACAAACGAAAATCCATCTCAGACCGAATTTGACTACCTGTATTTCGGCCGATTCGAGCCGGGACTTCGCAACTCGCTTATCCTCAAACTCATGAGCAACATCATGCGCAACCATGTGATAGCCGAGCTGCGCGAAAAACGCGCACTCGTATATTCGCCCTACGTGATGCTCAACTATGAAGGACTTCCGCGCGGCTACTTCTACTTCGACATCAATTCATCGTCGGACAACGCCAAGATGCCCGCCGTGGAGGAAGCTCTGCGCTATGTCATCGACGATCTGCGCAACAATCCCGTGGACAACACCGAACTCGAATCCATCAAACGGGCTTGCATCATCGCCAAGCGCGAAACGCTCACCCCCTATTCGCCCTCGGCATGGCGCACCACACTGATGAGTCTGCTGAAAAACGGCGAAGCGCTCGATGATTTCGACCGCTATGAAAGCGTCATCGAGTCAATAACTCCGGAGGAGATCATGCAGTCATTCCGCCGCTATATCAATCCCGATCTATATGTAATGCTCTATATGAGCGACGAACAACTGAAATGAAACGAATCATAATCAATCTGATGCTGTTGCTGCCCGCAATAGCCATCCAGGCCGCATCACCGACAGCCTACCGCATCTTCGACTCCAAGGGTGCAGAGACCGACTTCGACACGATGGTCGACTCGCTCTCGCGCGCCGACGCCGTGTTTATCGGCGAAAACCACAACTGCCCCATCTCCCACTGGATGGAACTCGAGATCAGCCGCGCGCTGTTCCAGCGCCACGGCTCCGACCTCGTTATCGGCCAGGAGATGATGGAGGCCGACAATCAGCTGATACTCGACGAATACATGGCCGGCATCACAAGCTACGACCGCTTCGAGGCCGAAGCAAGGCTCTGGGACAACTATTCGACCGACTATTATCCCACGGTCTACTTCGCCAAAGACAACAAGATACCATTTGTGGCCACCAACGTACCGCGCCGATATGCGGCAATCGTCAGCAGCGGCGGCCTCGACGCCCTGCAGCGTCTTAGTCAGGAAGCACTGCAATATATCGCTCCGCTTCCCATACCGTTTGCCTACGACACCGCAGCCGCAGGCGAAAAATTCGGAGCCATGATGCTGATAAGCCGTCGCTCGCCCGAGGAGATGCAGCGGCTCGCCGAAGCACAGGCGCTCAAAGACGCCACCATGGGATGGTTTATGGCACGCAACATGAAGCCCTCCACCAAGTTTCTGCACATCAACGGCTCGATGCACTCCGACAACCGCGACGGCATCATACCCTATCTGCTGAAATACCGGCCTGACACACGCGTCGCCACCGTCACATCGCGCCGTCAGGACGAGATCGACACCCTCGACCCCGACTATCTCGGCGCCGCCGACTTCTATATCGTGGTGCAGACCGATTTTCCGACATCCTACTGACACCACTGCGGGATACGGCACCGTTCAACACAATGCGCTGCGCTTGATGACTTATCGGCGCAGCGCATTGCATGTATTATCAGATATACGGATAGTTCTGTGATCAGCTTTCGACATCGAAGCCGCGACGCCGTATGGCGTCGAGCATACGGTATGACATCGCCTGACGGTAATAGTCGACAATATGCGACGCCCAGTCATTGTCGGTCTTGGCTCCCTCGCGGGTGTGGTTGAAAAGACTGACCGTATAGTCATAATCCACCAGCTTGTCGGCCAGACCCTCGTCATTGTAGCGGTCGGAGTGGATAGTGACATCGGCCGGCTGCTTTGGCTTCAGATCGGGATGCTCGCGCGGAACACCCAACGCCAGACCGCACACCACAAACACCCCCTTCGGCAATCCAAGCAGACGCGAAATGGCCTCCGGCGAGGCCGTGCGGGCATATCCTATGCAGCATGTGCCCAGACCCGAAGCCTCAGCAGCGGTCAGAGCGCTCATCATCGCAAGCGTGGCATCGACCACGCCCACTATCACGCCATCGAGCGTATGCTCGAAATCAGGCATATCAATATCCTTACGGTCGGCGATGACACGAATCTTATGGTAATCGGCGCAGAAGAGCATGAAATGCGCGCAGGTCTTGGCCTGCTTCTGCTGCGTAAGCTCGTAGATCTTCTCCTTCACCTCCTGATCGGTCACATCGATGACAGAGAACTGCTGCCCGTTGTAACTCGTCGGGGTATTGCGGATTGCCTCATAGATAAAATCCATCGTTTCGGCCGGAATCGGCTCACGCTCATAGCGGCGGATGCTTCTCCGCTCAAGAAGTGTATCTTTGACTGTCTTCATAGGATGATGCTTTATGTTTCACAACAATCTTCCACACCGCAAAGTTCGGCCATGGACAAAAAAAACGATCGACAAACTAAGAAAACGGATTTTACTACATCAGGAAATTGTAGAGGCAACTTATTTTTTGTAGCTTTGTAATCGACACTAATGTTGTCTTATCCTCCCAACTATGAACATGAAAACCTTCCTGCACAATATATTGTTGACGGTGATACTGCCGGCAGCCATAGCGATAATCGCTCCCGACTGCCACGCAGCCCGGCTTGCCCAACCCACCGACAGCCTCCTGAGGCAACTACACAAAGCCACTACCGCAGCCGACAGCCTTCCGACACTCCTCCACCTTTACGACGCAGCCGACAGAGCCGGGAGATCCCACCTCAACCATATCATATACTCCGTGGCACAACGGGCCGGAGCACCAGAAAGCCTGCAACTCGACCTACTCCGGCAGATAGCCAACTCATACAACGGATCCGACTCCATACAGCTACTGGTGCTACGCGAAACCGCGACTCATCCCGAATCACCCGACAGGCTGGAGACAGAGGCCTTCATCAGGCTTCTGATCATAAACTCACAGGCTCATTATCTATCCGATCAACAGCGCGACAAGAATATAAGCGCAATCATACAACGGCTGACAAACGATGCACCTGACGATCGGCTCGAACTGCTCGAGCTATACTACAGTCTGTGCATATACCTGAGCCAGATGAGCCGAGGAGAAGTGCTCGGCGCATATATGGCGCGAGCCGAAAAGATCATTCTCGACCGTCAATGGGTCAGCAATGCCATACCCAACATGTATTACACCCATGCGGGAATCATATATACCGAAGCAGAGCTTTACGCACGAGCCGTGCAGAGCGACAAAAAACTCCTTCTTCTGATCGGCGACCTAAAGAAAAAATATTTCAGTCAGGGACGCACCAACCGCAACTACCGCACACACAAATATATCTGCTACCGGCGAATGCTCAGCAACTATCAGGCACTGAGCGCACGCGAGATCGAGGTTTTCGCCGATTCGATCACAGCACTTGCCGAAGCCGACAAGGATGTGGCCGACGACATCAGCCAGAACCATCTCTCCGACATTTACTATTTCATGGCCACAGGCAGATATGCCGAAGCAATGCCGCTGCTCAGACCATATCTCGACGAGAATACCGCACCCCTCAAAAAATTCAACCGCCACAAATTCTACCGAATGCTCGAAGAGGCCGCCGAAGCCACCGGCGACAGCACCACACTGCTCGCCACCGCAAGGCTACGCAACAAGATGCTCGAACAGCTGCTCAAATCAAAGAGCGAGGAATGCTACCGCGAGTTGAGCGTGCTATACGAGGTCGACAAACTTAAATCCGAACGCAACAACGCCGAGATAGAAGCACGCGAAAGCATTATATCATCACATAAGACACGGCTTGTCATCACTGTCGCCGCACTGGCCGTGCTGCTGGTCATCACCATAGCACTGTTAAGACTCTACCGCCACGCTAAAGCGCTCTCCCGACAACTACGCGACTCAAACACCCGGCTTGAAGCACAGCGCGATTCACTCACTACCACACAGCGCAACCTGATCGAGGCTCAGGATCGAGCCAGAAAAGCCGGAAGAGTACGCACCGACTTCATCACCAACATGAGTCAGGCTGTCCGCGATCCGCTCGAAGCCATCGCCGGATACACACAGCTTATAGCCGACAATATCGACGACAGCAAGCGACAACATCTGCAGACCTACGTTGACATCGTCACACTCAATACCGAACTGCTGCAGACACTCGTCAACGACGTACTTGACATTTCGGAAGCCGACAGCGACCGACTCAACATCACCCGACGGCCGGTAAGAATAGAAGATGTGTGCCACACAGCGCTCGAATGCGTGCGCCACAGGGTGACTTCAGGCGTGAAGCTATCCTTCGATCCGGGCGACTGCCGGCCCGATCTGATAGTCGACACCGATCCACGGCGCGTAGAGCAGATTCTTTTCAATCTGCTGCAAAACGCCACCAAATTCACATCAGAGGGCTACATTACCCTCTCCACCGGCATCGACGCCGACAGATCCATACTGTCGATGACCGTTACCGACACAGGCACGGGAGTCCCCAGAGGCATGGAAGACCGCATTTTCGAACGCTACGAGAAAGGACATCCCTCGGCGGAAGGATGGGGACTCGGACTGAGCATCAGCCGCCAGATAGCGCGTCTGCTCGGCGGCGACGTGGTTCTCGACCGCTCCTACAACGGCGGCGCCCGGTTCATCTTCACCCTTCCCCTCTCCTGACACACATAAAACAAAGACCCTGCGCCACAAACCGTATGTGACACAGGGTCTTGTTTATGCGGACACCATCCGGTGGACGGATACTGGCGTCAGCTCATATTACTCGGCCTTGCCGTTGCTGCCAAGCACATTGACGATCTTGTGCTTGTAGAGCTTCTCCATCTCGTCGCGGGCCGGGCCGAGATACTTGCGGGGGTCGAACTCACCGGGCTTGGTGGCGAACACCTCACGCACAGCAGCGGTCATGGCCAGACGGCTGTCGGAGTCGATGTTGATCTTGCATACGGCGCTCTTGGCAGCCTTGCGGAGCTCCTCTTCGGGGATACCGATGGCGTCGGGCAGCTTGCCGCCGTACTTGTTGATGATGTCGACATACTCCTGGGGCACCGACGAAGAGCCGTGGAGCACGATGGGGAATCCGGGGAGTTTCTCCATGACAGCGTCGAGCACCTCGAATGCCAGAGGGGGCGGAACGAGGCGACCCTCGGCGTTGCGTGTGCACTGCTCGGGAGTGAACTTATATGCGCCGTGCGATGTGCCGATCGATATAGCGAGGCTGTCGCAGCCGGTGCGGGTGGCGAAGTCGATCACTTCCTCGGGATCGGTGTAGGTGTGGTGATCCGACGAAACCTCGTCCTCTACACCTGCAAGCACACCAAGCTCACCCTCTACCGTTACGTCAAACTGATGGGCGTAGTCCACCACCTTCTTGGTGAGAGCCACGTTCTCCTCGTAGGGGAGGTGCGATCCGTCGATCATCACCGACGAGAAACCGCTGTCGATACAGCTCTTGCAAAGCTCGAAGCTGTCACCATGGTCGAGATGGAGCACGATCTGGGGATGCTCCCAGCCGAGTTCCTTGGCGTATGCCACAGCACCCTGTGCCATGTAGCGCAGCAGAGTGGCGTTGGCATAGTTGCGGGCGCCCTTCGATACCTGAAGGATCACCGGCGACTTCTCCTCCGAAGCAGCCTTGATGATAGCCTGAAGCTGCTCCATATTGTTGAAGTTGAAAGCCGGGATGGCATAGCCTCCCTTGATTGCCTTGGCAAACATCTCGCGGGTGTTGACCAGGCCTAATTCTTTGTAACTTACCATTGGTTGTTATTTAGAGTTATTAGACGTTTTATGTTTCGTTTCCGCAAAGGTAACCATTTATCTGCAAATTGTCAAGATTTTTTACCCTCCGGCTTCCTTTGCAGATGGAGAGCCGCATGGACACACCCGACAAGCAGCGCGCCCCCCGCGATATTTCCCAAGGTGGCGGGAATCAGATTGGCTGTGACAGCCTCGCCGACACCCACAGGAGCACCCTCCATCATACCAAGCGGTATGAAGAACATGTTGGCTATCGAGTGTTCGTAGCCCAGAGCCACAAACGCCATCACCGGCAGCCAGCATCCGGCCATCTTGGACAGCAG
>NZ_PUED01000067.1 GCF_003024925.1 Paramuribaculum intestinale | reverse complement strand
GTGCCGGATCGGTAGTCACTAAAGATGTAGCGCCACACACGGTTGTCGCAGGCAATCCTGCCGGAGTGATACGACATATCTGAGCGACACTCCGCTCCCCTATCCCACATGACATCAAAGCCCTGTATCAGACTTCAGACGCTGATACAGGGTTTGCCATGTACACCCGCTACTTTAGCCTTAAGCCAACTTTTGCACCCCGACCGGCGTTATACAGCAAAACCGTATCAACACACATCCGAAACGCACATCAACTATGGAATACTCACAACTGATATCATCAGCCCCGGTAGTAATGGTCGAATTCTACGCCACCTGGTGTCCCCACTGCAAGCACATGGCTCCGATAGTCGATCAGGTCAGCGAACTCATCAGCTCGAAAGCTCGCATAGCGCAGCTCGATATCGACAGCAATTCTGAAGCTGCCGATCAGGCCGAAGCCCAATCCATACCCACATTTATCATCTACGCCGGCGGAATCGAACAATGGCGTCACACCGGCGAGATTGAAGGAGAAGCGCTTCTTGCTGCCATCGAACGCTACGCCGACTGATATTCATTTAGGAAAACATGTCGCCCGACAAAGCCAACATATTCAACGATCTTCTTCAGCAGCTCGGTGTGCGCCACACGGATTCATACTCCGCACAGCGATTCCGCTCCATGCCATTCCCTACCCTCTATGGCCTGACTAAACTCATGCAGGAATACGGCATCTGCTCACAGGGGCTTCGGCTTTCCGACAAGACAGAGATCCGTCAGGCCTCGCCCCCATTTATCGCCGGCACATCGGCCGGATTTGTCATCGTGACATCTATCACCACTGACACAATCGGTTATCTGACTCATGGAGTGGCAGAATCCGCGCCGATAGATGACTTCCTTCGGGTATTCGACGGCAACCTGCTGCTGCCGTTTCCAGCACCCGATGCCGTCGAACCCTCCTATGGGCGGCATCACGCATTAGAGATTGCGGCGAAAGCCAAACGAGTCACGCTTTGGATCGCCGTAGCATTCCTGTTTCTCTACCTGTTTGTCAGCAACCGCATATACGCCCATGCGTCGACCGTAATCCTGACGCTGCTCGATCTCGGCGGACTCTACATCAGCTACCTGCTCCTACAGAAGTCGCTCAATATCCACAACTCCGCTGCCGACAAAGTGTGCGGCATGATTCAGAGCGGGGGCTGCGACGACGTTCTCTCCACTCCTGCGGCAAAGTTTTTCGGACTGTTTGGATGGAGCGAAGTCGGATTCGCCTATTTTTCAGTAAGCCTCGCGGGCTTGCTCATATTCCCGCAATGGATCGGCTATCTGGCTCTGTGCGACGTCTGCTGCCTGCCGTTCAGCTTCTGGAGCGTATGGTATCAGAAATACCGCGCACACCGATGGTGCACACTCTGCCTGAGCGTGCAGCTGACTCTCTGGCTACTGTTTTTCACATATCTGGCCGGAGGATGGTTTGCCGGAATATTCCCCATGCGCATACAGCTGCTCGTATTGATAGCTTCGTATGCTACGGTCCTGCTCGGCGTCAATGCACTCCTACCGAAGTTTGACAACATTACCTCCGACAACAATGAACAACCCTGAACAGATCCCACTGCCGCAATTCCGATCAGCCACACCATTGTCGGCAATCGAACTCAATCGTCTGCGCTTTGGCAAAGGACTTACCGTCCTCACCCCCGACCGCCTGCGCTCCATCGCCGGACAAACCGATTCGCCGGCATCCACCACAGCCCACTCTGCAGTCAAATGACGACTGGCGGACGCACCGCCTCCCCACACTGCCGCTTCAACTCACGCACCCCCCATGGGCTGCGACCGCCAAGCGCATCGGTCTGTACCTCGGCGACTACGTTTCAATTCACGCACCCGCATGGGGTGCGACCTTTTTGAGTGTTTCCACGTGTTCAGCATAGTGGTTTCAATTCACGCACCCGCATGGGGTGCAACCTTTTTGGGTCACAGCAGTGCGGATATGACAGCCGTTTCAATTCACGCACCCGCATGGGGTGCGACTCACACCCTTTGCAGATGTTCACGCCCTTGCTGTGTTTCAATTCACGCACCCGCATGGGGTGCGACCGACCAACCCACACCGAGGAGAGGAAGACCGAGGTTTCAATTCACGCACCCGCATGGGGTGCGACGGTTATGCCTGGCGACTCGTTTAAGGTCAAGACGGTTTCAATTCACGCACCCGCATGGGGTGCGACGGTTCGCGGGGGTGTTACAAGTTTTCATAATTGGTTTCAATTCACGCACCCGCATGGGGTGCGACAAGAGCCACATTGTCCGAGAGCTTGGCTTCCACGTTTCAATTCACGCACCCGCATGGGGTGCGACCAAACACGTCGGCTTTCTAAAATCACTCTACGGGTTTCAATTCACGCACCCGCATGGGGTGCGACTGCCATAATAGTAACAATCTAAAGGAGTCCTATTTATGACTAATTCTCCGCGAAAATAGCATTTTTATCGCTAATGCACAAACTTAGAATCTACTTCTTTCTATTATACGTCTGAATATCAATCACTGCGAGTACTCTACTAAAATTGTAATGCTTACGATTCGCCCGCACCCACGACTATATCGAGCGGATGATTCCAAATTATGTCAGACCATGCATGTCTTTAGCATGTATCTGTCACACTGTTTCCATTCTTTGGACTTACTGCGACGAAATCCACACCCATCTAAAACACTATACGATGATGCTGCCATCAAAATCAAAAGAGGTCACACGCCCTATTTGCTCGGTAGACTGCTGGTAGTTTTTGCCAAGCTTATAAATCCTGATCGTGTCCGCACCACTGTCTATTATCTCTTCAAGAGTATGTTTCAACATTGGATAGGAATGGTATTCAAGCTGACATTCGAACACTGAGTTCTGCACACGTTGCCCATAATTCTGACAACACTTGGCCACATTGCGCAATCGTTTGCGTCCCTCCGGAGTAGATGTATTCACATCATATACTATCAGGATATTCATCATCGTATTCTTCAAAAATCACCACATATATACCCTAAAAATCATTTGACAAGAAACGGAGCATAATCCGACATGTCACCCCTCATATAGCGGGTAAGCAACAATGCCTGGATATGAGGCAACAACCCTATCGGCACCTTCTCTTGAAGAAAGGGATGGATGATTTCCGTTTTCTTGCGGTTCTGCCACATTGTGAGATATTTTTTTCGACCATCTTCCGTAAGACTTACCGAACCGACCGCCCCGTCACCGGCAGCGGGGGTGAAATCCGATGCCCTGATATGACGTGTGTTGATCAAAGATATGACAAAACGATCCACGAGCCACGAACGGAATTCCTCCATCAAGTCCAACGCCAGCGACATGCGACCCGGACGTACAGAATGCAGCACACCCATATATGGATCCAGTCCCACTCCCTCCAGCGCAGCACCGCAGTCATGAGCAAGCAATGTATATCCAAATGACAACATAGCGTTGACGCAATCTGTCGGAGGATGTTTTACACGCCTTGCAAAAGCAAAACAGCGATCCTTATTGAGAATCAAGTGGTGCATCACGCCGAAATATATTGACGCCGCCTGACCTTCATGACCTCTGACCTCATCTACTGAAACTGACCTGGTTATCAGACGCGACATATTTTTCAGCGACTCAGCCGCATCCGCCACCGCGGACACTCCCTCATCAGAGGGGTAATCTCTGACAAATCGCCTGAGGGTCATTCGCGCATTGTGTATCTTCGCGAGAACAAAAGATGAAGCCAGACGACGGCAATAATCCGTGTCACCGGCATTCTGAAACTGCGATCGGCGAAGAAGTATATTGCCCGTCTGCGGGCCCTGCACTCTCGCCACAAACCGTCCGGCAGTCGTAAAAAACGACAATGCCACGCCATTTTCAGAACACAGACGCATAAGTCCCGGGCTTGCCCCCTGATAACCGAATGTGATTATCGACTGGATGTTCTGTATCGGCATCCTGAACAATATCTTCTGCTGGCTCGAAATCACAACATTTGTGCCATCCTTCGAAAGATATGCATCCGGAGTCGTCACATACAGCGTATTAAGCAATCTCTTCATCAAATAAAGTTTTCAGATAGTCAGTCACATCGGCTTTGATCCGTCCAGGCATGCACATATCCTCCATAGAACAGGCTCTGCACGACCCCGTGCGTTTAGCCGCAGGGGTACGCCCCGACCTATATGCCTCATGCATCCTGCGCGACACATCGGTCACTCGATCGCGGAGTTCCGCATCCACTTCAACATACTCTCTTTTGCGCTCCTCCCAATAGAAGACAGCAGCGCGGCTTATCTCCGCACCATACATTTCCTCAAGAGCCATAGCCTGTGCTACAACCTGGTATCGGTCACAATCACTGATCTTGCGATGACCCCGCTTGTACTCCACAGGCATTATCGTGAACTCCCGGCTGGCGACAAGTTCCGCAACACTGCGCTTGCCTGTTGCAACAGGATGCAACTCCACCGCATCTGCGACGCCGAACAATCCCAATCTTCTGGAGGCAACACGCAGCCCGCGAAGAGTGACAATCCCGAAAGGGCCGCTTTTGCGTACCGACGGGTCGTCAACCCTTTCATGCAGCAAAGCCCCTTCGGCTGTAAGAAAATTTTCCTGCCACTGACATTCGAGATGAATGAGAGCCCACTGCCGTTCACAAAACATAAAATGCTGTATGCCCGACAGCGGGATCATTTCATCATCGGCATAATAGCCTGAACGAGGCATCAGAACTTTTCTATGACCGTCACACCCTGAGGCAGACTGTCGCGATCGATCTCCACAGTGCAGTCGCTGAAACTGCGAGGCACTGACACGCCGCTGTTTTTCGACACCCTTACGGCATCAAACAGTTTGTTGGCAGGAGCATTGCCAAGCTCCGACGAATGCTCGAACACGACGAGCTTGCGCGGACTCATGAGTCCGCGTGACGCCGAACGGTCATTGTCAAACATGTTTTCAAGCGCCTCCCAGAGAAGTTCGAGATCCGCATCCGAAAAACCGGTCTGCTTCGCAAGATTCGCCGATACAAAGCCGTGACACAGATACAGACCGTAAGGCACCGTTGATTTTCTGCCCATGGTCTTCTCCTTTTCCTTGTCAGCCTCTTTTGTCACAGCCATACGTGTGATGGAATGACTATGACTCACCACTGGATCCACCGAACGCGCGAAGGTGAGTTGTATCGGTCCGCGCACCTGTCCTTGCTTGTCTTTGGTAGCTATCACGGCGCCAAAAGCCCGTATGTCGAAATATTTTTCACACAAGGCCTTGCGGGCGGCAGCCTTTTTATCGTCCTTCGACTTACTTGCAACCTCGTCAGAGGCATACACCTCCTCCACACGATTGTCAAGCACAGCCGCCTCCTGTATGAAAATTCCATACCCCGGAGCACCATTGCGCGAAGCATCCACATAGTTGCGCACTTTGCGCTTCAGACACACGTCTGTCACCAGACCGCATCCGTTCTCGTTGTCCACCCGTGGAAGATTGCCTGCATCCGGATCGCCGTTCGGATTACCGTCCTGCACATCGAAGAGATACACGAAATCCACTCTGTTCTTTATGTCTGCCATAATTCTGCGTTTTTTTAATATGATTCGTCTTGATGTTTATTCACTCTGATTCCTTCTTCGTGTAGAAATCGGCCATCTGATGGTAATACCCTACAAAGAAGCGTCCCTGATCGTTCAGATCAAGATGCGACGGAAATCCCTCCGCAGGCATCTTCTCGATGATCTCCTGTTTGGTCTTCTCATAGAACACTCTCGATGCCTCGCTGAGTTTTTCGCTGTGGTGCACCGACAGGTTGAGCATCGCCGGGAACACTGCCGACGGAGTGGCCGATGCCGCCGCCATATAGCGCGTGCGGATCGAATCGCCGCTTTTCACATCGCTCTGTATCCTCTCGAGCACTGCCGCCAGACGTCCGCTCAGATAGCCTGGATTACTGTTTGTCTTGTCAAGCATTGGTGTAAGTTGTTTGTTATCTTTATTATTTCTTGTCACTCTGTTTATGTATGCCTTAAGTATCGATGCTCTTGTCCGGGTCACTGTCCGGTCAGGCAGTTCTGCCCTGATTCTTTCGAGAGCCGACGTGTAGAGCTGATACGGATAGCGTGTGCCCTGGATGACCGACTGCACTACCGCCTCACAAAGATTGGGCAACGCTTCCGACTGCTTTCCGTCAAGGGTCACGGCCGAAAGCATATTGAAAACTCCGGCGGTAGACCGACCCTTGTCATTCGCACGATAGCCGACCAGCGACATATCATCGAAATGCTGCAATATCTTTCCGGCAAACTCGCGAAGCTGCACATTCTCCCACACCACTACCGCCATACGCCCGGCGTTGGGAGCGAGCCCGAGAAAGTAAAACCGGTCATCAAGATCAGTATTCACGGTCCCCGACCATATACTTTTGAACAGCTTCTCCACACCTGCCGCCGACACACCTTTCGCCTCCGACGACTTGTCGCTCTCGACCATGAAGCCGAAACACGACTCGGTGTCGCGTCCGTATCGTCCCGAACACCAGTATAGGAATGTCCTGTCACCAAGACGTGTCTTGTTTTCCGAATCCTTCGACAGAAGCATCTTAAGCGCCGAAGTATAGGCAAAGTCGGCCTCCACAGATATAGGACTGTTGTAAGCCTGCTGCTTGCCATAGGAATCATAGCCCGACTTTACCTGAAAGCCGACCAGAGCGGTATTGGGCGAACATCCGGGTATGGTCGAACCAGTGCTTGTCCGCACCAGCCGGCCGTTCCGGCCAGTCACGAGGCATACGCCGCTTGGGCTGGCGTCTGACCCTTCGGAGGCCGGTATCAGATGGCCCTTCTCGGCAATCGTTTCACAGTCACCCTCGACCATAAAGGTCATATTGGCGGCAGCGTTGTTGCTTACCTCATCAAACAACGGATCACGGCCGTAGGCCATGCGCCGCTCCTCCGGAGTCCGGCGGTAGAAAGCCGCCAAAGCCGCCATACACGCCTCGTCGGGATGCGACGAGGCGATCTCCATTACCAGACCAACGAACGAACGATGGTGTCTGTCGTCCGAATCATTCAGCCCCAGCACATACTTGCCGTTGTCCCACAACACGTTGGGAGCGACATTTGACGACCGGCTTACAGGCGCCGCCACAATCAGCTCAGCGCATCGTTTCTTGTCAATGCGTCGAGACTCGAATCTGACAAACGACCCGTCGCGGTCTATCACCATCACATATTCGATCTCCTTGCGACACATCCCCTCGGGCACACGGTCAGGACGCGAATAAAAATAATCGTATAGCGCTTTAAGTATCATCCCATCACCTCCTTGCTGTCAACAGGTGGAACTTCTATCACACCGAGGTCCATCACCGGACGGAAAAACATCGGCCGTATATCTTTGCTGTCGGAAAAATCCATGTCATACAGCATTATTCCCAGATCACGCGATTCCTGCAGCCGATCATCGCCACCCTTCGCCCCATCTGGAAGAAGACTGAAATAGGCCGTGCACTCCCTCGTGCCAAGATAAGGCATTGTAAAGCACTGACCCTTCGACGCCCTGCGCTCGAACATCGCCTGATATTTACCCGGATTCTCGTCGTCGCCCGACTCTCTCGACGATACGCCCGCCCGCTTGTGGGGAGGTATATACTCCATCTTGGCATATATACGATACCCGACGTCGCGCAGCATCAGACTGTTGCGCTGCTGACGCTTCTCTGTGGCGATTATCGGTCGGGCGTTCGCACTGTTCTGAGCGAGCGCGCCTACCTCATTGCGTCGCACCGAGATCCACTTTAACGGATTCACCACCTCTATTCTGGTAATACGCCACTGTATCGCAGGCTTCCAGAATATCGCCTGGAAGATATTCCGGGCGGCTGATGGCGTGATCACGTCATAGCTCACTCGCTCCACCTTGAGTTCAGGCCTTGTGAAGCAAGCCATGTCGCCCCACACCTCAAGGCCATACTCTTTGTCAAAATATTCCATTACACATTCTATATTTCAGGCAAACGGTCACATGTCATCAACATCTATCAGTTGCGGAATCATATCGGCCGCCGGCCATCGGTTTATCATTCTGTCATATCACAAACGTCTGCTCAAGATATTCGTTTCCGGCTTTCAGACCCGACTTACAGTCATAAAGCATCGGATCCTCCACATAATAGATACCACTCAACGGCTCGTCCAACATGCCGGCGCGACGCATCTCCTCAAACTGTCGGCGCGTCACACTGACTGTAAACTGGCCGAGCTCCCGCATCAGAGCTCTTTACGGCCCTACACGCTTCAGCCGCGATATCAGGCTCCCTGCATCCGCATAATTCACTACAAGCGTCATGCCCTCATCATCTATCAGCCTGAACCGCCGGGCGATCTCCTCATATCTCACCTCACCGGGCGTTTCCGACAGCCGGCATATCTCCTGACTGTCAAATGTAGGCGTCCGCTTATACAGCAACGCATAATACTCCTTAATGACATCCGGATCAAACCAGTCGGCATCGGGATGCATCCTGAGCAATTCCTACATCGCATATATGCTCTCTTTTATCGTTCCCCGAGGCATATATCCCTGCATACGGAACACATGGGTCACACCATTCTCCAGCAGCCCCTCCCGGTTACACCTTCCGGCCGCCTGAAGCA
Source organism: Paramuribaculum intestinale (assembly GCF_003024925.1). GTDB lineage: Bacteria > Bacteroidota > Bacteroidia > Bacteroidales > Muribaculaceae > Paramuribaculum > Paramuribaculum intestinale. Next base: position 4,802 of record NZ_PUED01000067.1, on the reverse strand, counting down.
GTGAGTCCAGACCCGCCATCTGACGGTAAACCACCGGAAAGTCCAGATCCACTCCGGCCTCTACAAGCTGAGTGGCCACGACCCTCACACATCTGTCACCACCGTCATCCAGCTGCCGCCTGATCTCTGACAGGCACTGACGTATATGCAGCGGACACATCATCCTCGACAGATGAAAGTTATCATCGCTTTCTCTCAGACGCCCGTATATTTCCGAAGCAATACCGCGAGTGTTGACAATGCATAATACCCTCCGGTGCCCCTCTATTCTACGGGCGATCTCGTCCGAAGTCAGTTCGCACATGTCAAAACGCATATCCACCCTGCGCAATCCTTCATGCAGATCCATACTGCGGTCTGTTATGCAGTGTATATCACCGGCATCTATTCCACGGTATTCTACCGGGCCACATCCCTTGTGACAGCCCGAGATCAGCGGCTGTGTGGCCGTACATAGCAAAAACGAGGTCCCGAACACACGTGTATATGTGCTTATCGCGTCAGCCACCGGCTGCATGAACGACCGTGGCAACGACTGCGCCTCGTCAAGAATCACCACACTATTGGCCAGCGAATGCAGCTTGCGGCATTTCGACGGACGGTTGGAAAACATCGATTCAAACAGCTGCACATTTGTTGTCACCACTATCGGAGCATCCCAGTTCTCGGCTGCAAGTCTGGTTCGTTCATTTATCATTTCGTCCGACATCACACTGTGATGCTCGATCACATTCTCCGACCCGAATATTTCACGCAACACCTGAGCAGTCTGCATTATGATGCTTGTAAACGGTATCGCTATTATGATCCGCTGCTTGCCATGCCGACACGCATGATTGACAGCCCATACGACCGACGCGACCGTCTTGCCTCCGCCGGTCGGCACCGTCAGTTCAAACACTCCGGGAGTCATCGCACTCCTCTCTTCGCACATTCGCTGCACCTCACTCCTCAGCCGATTGACAACACTCGGAGCCGACGACGAAAACCGGCCGATGTATCTGTCTAAGCGTTCCTTGAGATCCACGATACTACTGTAGCTCTCTCTCATCCGGCTCGACGTTTCATCCATAAACTGCTCGGTGTCGAGATAATCCGCATCCACCAGACAAGAAAACAGCATCCTGACCACATGATGTATCTCCATGCCTTTAAGCCTGACTGACGGCGGACGCAAGGCCAGATCAGGCACCTGACGCGAAACCTCTTAGGCCACTGCGCCATTCTTGAGCAGATTTCTAAACTCATCCATGTCATACAGTCCCCTGTGATGGCCGGCTATGGGGTTGCTCATCAAGCCCATTCCGTCGGCATACTTACTATGCATGACAATAGCGCCGGCCAGACTGTGCGGAGCGGCATCCGTCGGCATCTTTGAAATATCGTATCCTGAACTGTACCTGATTTTACACTGAAATGCATCCGACTCTTTACCTCTGTCGTGCAGCAGTCCCATAAGTCGTCCCCAGTCGCCCATGCCGAATACAGATGAGAATCCTTCAGCCCGCGATGCCACGCCACGACAATGCTCATCATTCGTCTGTATTACCCACATGCCCTCATCCCCGTCCTGACGACGGATATGCGACATGATATGACTGTATCTGGGAGTTTTCATGGCTCATCGGCTAATATCCGCAAATATACTACAACCGACTGACAACTGCAACACCTGCATGTAAAACAACAATCGGCCCATAAAAAAATGATCAGCAAAGCACATGATCAGCCCTGACACCAGACCCCGATATGTCAGCCCTCTGCCATGCGTATGGCTCCCGTAGGGCACGCCGGCCCACACATGCCGCATCCGGTGCATTTCATGGCATCGATCCTTGCCGGAGCCACACGCGACACTCCGTCGCCGCATCGCCCAAACGTTATGGCCGACGACGCACAGACGCGCTCACACTTGCCACAGGCTATACAGGCCGACCGGCAAGCTTTCACAGCCAGCTGGCCAGGCGAGGCATTCGAACATGCCACATACCTAAACGCTGCCTGCACCCTCACCTGACGGATACTGATCACCGACCGAGGACAACGCTCCGCACACCGCCCGCAACCCGTACACAGCGAATGATCCACCTCAGGTATCTTCGTTTCGCTATTGATAGATATTGCATCAAACGGACACACACCAACACAATCGCCCATACCCACACATCCATAGCTGCACAATGACTCACCCGACCCTATGGCAGCGACTGCTACACATGAGGCCGGCCCGTCGTAAAGCGCCACATCCTGCCGGCCGCCGCACTTCGCGCCGCAACCCACTGTCGCCACTTTGCGCACATCGGGGCATGATTCGTTTTGCAGCCCCAGCGCCGATGCGATACGCCCCATCGTCGACCTGTCCGAACCCGGACATGACAATCCTTCCAGCGACGTAGCATTGCAACACGCCTGAGCAAACGCACGGCATCCGCTGAAGCCGCATCCGCCGCAATTGGCCCCGGGCAAAAGCCCCTCCACCTGATCTATACGCGGATCATCATCCACGCTAAACCGCCGGGCCACAACGTAGAGCAACCCCGCAGCGGCAACACCTATGACTCCCAGAACTATTGCAGCCCACATCATGACGCCCTCCTACAATCTAAAGACTCGCATACCATATCCGATGTTGGAAACGCACGTCTCCTCATCAGATACAAAACCGCATACACCGACATCGCCGCCATAACAGCCGACACCGCACTCAATACATCATTCATACCTATCCATGACGCCGCAACAGCGACGCCCACCAACACCCCAAGAGGCAAAAGCAACCCAAGCAGCATCATACGGCTCGCTGAACATCCGGCATCCCTGATCACCACCGGATTACCTGGAACGATACTGTCAGACATATCGATTCCTACCTCCAGAACGCACTCGCCGGGACGCATACACACCGACGACAGACGGCATACCTCACACGCCTCTTCATGCAGTTCAAGCGCAACCACCGCCCTGTCACCATCCACCGAAATCACCGTCGCTGTAAATTCTTTCATGGAATCAAAGATATACAATCCCATTGTAAAAAACAAACTCATTTTCTATCTACCGTTCAAATGCATCCGAAAAAAACACCCTCGTTAGAAAACAAATGCTTAATTTTGTGAACCACCACAGAGCTGACCCTTCAGCCAGCAGAAGTCACCAACATTTCACCACCCCGAATTGTTGTTCACTTAACAACGCATCAAACCTCGATAACAATGGACAACGCCACCATATACTTTGCCGGAGGATGTTTCTGGGGCACAGAACGCTTCTTCAGAAATGTACCCGGAGTCATCGACACCGAAGTCGGATATGCCAACAGCAACGTACCGCAGCCCTCATACCAGCAGGTATGCACCGGTCTTACACACGCCGCTGAAACAGTCAAGGTCACATATAATCCGCAACGTGTCACGCTCCCCTATCTCATACAGCTCTTCCTCATGACCATCGACCCTACATCGGTCAACCGTCAGGGAGGCGACACCGGCACGCAGTACCGTACAGGCATATACACCATCGACAGTCAGTCACAGCAAATCGCCACCGAAGCCCTCCGGAAAGCCGCCGACAACTATGACCGTCCGATCGTAGTTGAAAACCTCCCGCTCGAAAACTTCTATCCCGCTGAAATGTACCATCAGGACTATCTTGAAAAGAATCCCGGAGGATACTGCCATGTCAACCCGTCACTACTCCGCAAGGCAGCAGAATTTCACGACCCGGACGCCCCGCAAAGCGACCTCAAACGCTATGCCCGGCTATCCGACGAGCAACTACGCCAGCAGCTCTCACCGATACAGTTCGACGTCACACGCCGCAACGCCACCGAACCGCCCTTCGACAACCCCTACTGGCGGGAGCGGCGCGAAGGAATATATGTCGACATCACCAACGGACAGCCACTGTTCCTCTCCACCGACAAATACTCATCACAATGTGGATGGCCAAGCTTCTCACGCCCCATCAACGACACCCTGCTCACACGCGTCCCCGACAACACCGCAGGAATGCAACGCACCGAAGTGAGAAGCCGCATAGGCGACGCACATCTCGGCCACGTATTCAACGACGGACCGGCACAGTCTGGCGGACTACGCTACTGCATCAACTCCGCGGCGCTACGTTTCATCCCACGCTCACAGATGGCCGAACAAGGCTATGCCGACTATCTCCCGCTTCTGCCCGACTGAACGACAGACCAACCTATAATGGCCACACACAACGACATCGGACAATGGGGCGAAAACATCGCCCGCGAATATCTCGCATCCAAAGGCTATGCAATCGTCGAAACCAACGCACGAATCGGCAAAAAGGAGATCGATATAGTAGCCATGCACCACTCCCGCATCGTTTTCATCGAAGTAAAGACTCGCACCAACTCCGACTTCGACCCACTCGATGCAATAGACACTAAAAAAATCCGCAACCTCACCCGGGCAGCAGAGGCCTACGTCCGCTCCCGCAACATCCCACACGAAGTACAGTTCGACATTATCATCGTCAGCGGCACCCCCCACAGCGACCACACCGTCACACACTACCCCGATGCCTTCATGGCCCCCCTCACCACCCACTGATCCCTCTCCCCCATCTCCATCTCCATCTCCATCTCCCCACCAAGGTGCTGCTGCGCGCGCCATGGCGGGGTGAACCAAAGTCGCATGGTCTCCGACCATTCCCGCCTTCCTCCACCGGCAGGGGTAGCGCTATCGCTTCCGATCCATCCGGCTTCTCTTCTGCGACCGGCACATAGCGCTCTTCCACTCCATTTACGGGGGGAAAAACGATGTGTAGGTGGG
>NZ_PUED01000066.1 GCF_003024925.1 Paramuribaculum intestinale | reverse complement strand
CTCCCGCACCTCCCACATAATGCGCAGACTGCCGAGACTATGAGCGTAACGCCACGATGAAGAAATGACAATTGCAGCATCGGTAGCGTCAATAATCCGGCGCAGATTCTCAACAGCGCGTTGGTCGAAGAGCGGCCCCCATGCATCCTTGTTCGGCATTCCTTCAACGGCAAGCCGCGCCTGACATTGCTCAGTGTTGAGCACACCGTCGAAGTCGAGAAATATTACAGGTCGATTCATCAGTTTTCTCTTTTTAGCAGCCCGGGCCGGACTCGACTCGACGCAGTGCCGAGAGCAGAGTCAAGCTTGCTTGAACTATGCCGAGGCACGAGGAGAATGGGCGAAGCCAACCGGCAATACCGCTTCCGCGGCACACAAAGCGCGTCTGACCAATTCCGCCACCAGGCTGATGTGATTGTATCGCAAAATTACGACACGTGTGTCTCATTTTGCGGCACGACTCTTTGAAAAATGTGTTTATGCGTTAATCTTTGCAAGAGCATCTGCATAGTTACTTATCACTCGATTGTATTTGTCTTCGTAAGATTTGGTCCAAGCTGAGAGGTGATAGCTTTCAATCAATAGTGTTTTAGAGCATTCGTCATACCAAACTTCATCGTTCAACTGGAGAGCTTCAGGATAAACCAGTTGTTTAATGGTAGAGAGGATAGTTGTCTTATTATCACAGCAAACGATTATATTTGCATTTAGAAGCAGAAGTTGTCTTTTGAGTAAATCACGATAAGTTTGCATGTAGGAGTCTATTTCAGCCATATCAGATACGGACCCTCCCGGCTGCTTCTTGACATTGATTTTAGCAACTGCAGATTTATCCCAGGTGCTCATAATATTGTCCATGGACTCATCACGATTGAATTCGGCAACTTTATCAGCAGTAGATTCCATGAGACCTTTCGTGATATAGAGCATGCTCTTGAGAAACTTATCGGTAGGTGCAATACCATTCTTAGAGTCGTATGTTATAACGACACGAGAATCATAGGGATTGTTAGGATCATTGAGTTCCTTAGCTACGAAAAGAATGCGTTTGTCTGAGTTGTTCCAAGCACTCTCTTCATTCCCAACTTCGCGTTCGTGATAAACTTTCTCATCAGCACCGGGAAAAGTATGTATGCAACCTTTATAGGCGACACCATCACGTTCTATTTCTCCATCCCCATTTTTAATAGAGAATTCTTCCCAAATATCAAGAATTTTGTCATTTTCGGCATGTGAGTACTTCGTTTTGTTCATGTCTAATAAAATTATATGTTGTTAATAGTTTCAATTGTATGCTAATAAAAAGAGGGCGCAACACTCTTATGGTTCTATCTTTCGGTAAGGCTCTGGTAAGCCCGGAATCAAGATTGAAGCAAAAGCAGCCTGCGTCCTCGGGTGAGGATACACGGCTTGCCGTTGACTTCCATCTTATGATTCCTCGTAGAATTTACCAGATTTTACCGAATCGGATGGCGGTCATTGCAAGATGTGCAATATTTTTTGTGGTTCTAAACTGTCTGTTTCGTATTTTCGCGGTTTTGGTTAATACCGCAAATTTACAAATTAAATTTTGAACCGCAATAGGTTATCGCAGGTGCTCGCTATGTTTTACAGCACAAAATTACAACGAGATACTGCCATAAGTGGTCAGCAAAGCAAAAACTATAATTTTTTATTCCTCCAGTTTCTGAATATCATCTGGCAGTTCCGCAATTTTGGCAATAAGCAGCTCAGCGCGGCGCTTTACTTCCTTCATGTCAGGGAACGTCTGGAAGTCGAGTTGGAACAACGATTTGTCAGTTGGTTCGTACCACCAGTAGTCGCCACGATACATTTCTCCATTATCAACGTCCAACAATTCAGACACTTTTGCATGATACGCAGAGTCCTGTGAGCCGGTAACGATATAGAAGAGCACCCGGTCATCATATATGCCAATAGAAACCCATAGGTCAGTCCTGTTATAATCAGCCTTATTCCACAGGCAGACGTACCCACGATAATACTCATCCCATTCAGCGCAATCAGCGCCTTGTATATCGCCGGCCTCAACTGAAGTAATCAACTGTTTGCCATAATCAAACGGAATACTTCTGAGTTTATGCATTATGTCCTTTACGGCCTCCATGTCGCCTGACGGAATATCCGCACCCAGCAATATCAACCCTAAAATTTCACGGACAGATTTGGATCTTTCATCCTTTGTCGCCTTGTTGAGAATCAGATTATACAGATTGCCGTCCCCGGGACCGAGGTCATTGGACGACACACGATAACGAGGTTCTATCCCTTTGATACATTCTATTTCCACGTCAAAGATGCTTTCAACGTTGCGGCGCAAGCGATGGAATGTTCGTTCCGGGATACCCGGCTCTTTTTCATCGTTCATCGGCGAATTTGCCCATTTGTCACTTAGTTCGTTCATTGATATGCCACTGGAAGAGGCTTTGACGAACTCATTTAATGTCCATAGGACACGCTTAAATTTTGATACTGACATTACAGTTCGATTATATCAGGAGTGCTAAGTGCTGAATAGTCCTCGTTCATTATCGCCCCGTTGGAGAAGATAGTGCCGTTCTGCCCGATAATTCCGTGTTGGCGATGGATATGACCGAAGAGATGCGCTTTCAGATGTAGGATGGATATGACCGAAGAGATGCGCTTTCAGATGTAGGTCGGAAAGTTTCATAAGTATCTCTTCCGACCCATAGTTGATGCCATCGTCGAAATCGAGAATGCCGTATGCCGGCGAGTGGGTTATCAGCATGTCGGTGTCTGCCGGTATTTTAGCATAATGGTGCGTCTGCCTGTTGGTGATGCAGTCTTCAGTAAACATAGGCACTCCATAGAATTTCAGTCCGTCTATCTCGATGCCCGAATTGCATAGATAGTGGACGTTGCCGTCAAGGCCATCGATGTTTGCGTCATATAGGCATGAGTCATGGTTGCCGCAGATAAATATCTTATGGCGATATGGCAGGTCGCAAAACCAGTAGAGAAAGTCCATTGCCTCGCGCTCTTCTCCTACCATGCAGAAGTCGCCGGAGTGAACCACGATGTCGGCCTCGGGCAGATTCTTCAGCCGATGGTGCGCACTGTGAGTGTCTGAGAGATGTAGTATTTTCATTAGTCATACATTTTTTTTGCAAAGCTAATAAACCCTACTGACAGATCATGACAATAGACTGCACTAATTTTGCGCTCATAAAATATTTGTCGCTAGACCCACTTCATTATGCCTCGTTTGCGATACAACACATCGAAACATTTAGAGAATCGAATAAAAGGGAAGTAAATGTTTATACGCAATCTGTAGTCTCGACAATTGTCTGGAAACAAACACTCTCAATCGCTCCAGTTGGTAACCTCTTGTTCGAGTATTCTGAAAAGCAGATTGAGCATACGGCGAGCCCGTTCGTCGGGGCATATGTGAGCGGTAGCGCCGTCGATCAGGCGGCAGCATAGTTGCATGCGATCGGCATCCTGTTCACGGCCGGCATGATCGGCAAAACCTCGCATGAAGCCCATATCGTATTCAAGCTTGCGTTTAAGCACGTATAATATGCCTCGCCAGTCGCCGGGTGAGCTATGGGCGAAGGTTTCTTCCCAGAACAGACGCTCTTTGCGGTCGACGCTCTCCCGCTTTACTGATCCTAAGGGGTCTGACTCGACTGACTCCATCAGATATTGACCGAGAGCCTGGCAATCGTCAGACTCAATGATATCAAGATAATGATTGAGGTCATCATCATGTTCTTTGGATGTGATGAATGTGAGCAGCGAAGCCCAGTAAAGCAACACGGCTGAAACGTATGCACTGTCTGTCTCGGAGGTTTTTACATTCTTGTCTATAAGCCAGTCGGGTGCGGCATTCATTCCCTCAGGCTGTATCGTGGGACGAGATGACAGCTCTATGACACCTTTGCAGCGCCTACTGGGAAGCGACAGCAGCTTACTGTAATACTCGACGTAGACAGGCTTGATTTCATCAGGCTCAGAGAAGTTTTCAGCAATTGCCGCCCATATGTCTTCAAACCGGCATTCGGTCAGATACTCACGAAATGTCTTTCTTTTCATCTTCTTGTTCTTGTTTTGATTTTAGTCGTTTGTACTCAGCTATCAGCACTTTGACACAGGGTCGGTAGGCATGCATGGAAAACAGCAATCCGGTCAATACACCGATAATCAGAGGAGAGCGCAGACCGTATGCTTCAGCCAGTGCCGCTCCGATTCCTGTGCCGACCCCCATAAGTACATGGGCTTTCATTAATTTGCAGTTTAATTCATTGAAAGTCATAATTGTCTGATGTTTTGCTTGCAAAATTACAACCGTGATGTCTCAAATATCGATACAGCACAAAGTCTGTGCAATCCATGCCGGACAAAAAAGTTGAAGAAAAGCGTGGAATAGCTTGGCAGATAAAGGGAAAATGTGTAATTTTGTAGCCGAATTGATCCAAAGGGCTCGAAAAGCAGTGGCTTGCAATGATGTAAACCGATCTCGCCCAAGGATGTAACCGTATTTATTATCAAAAACAGATGTACGCAATCGTAGAAATTCAGGGACAGCAGTTCAAGGCCGAGGCCGAGAAGTTCTTGTATGTCCACTATCTCGGCGAAGCTGTCAAAGAAGGAGAGAAGGTTGAGTTTGACCGTGTGCTCCTCGCTGAAGCCGACGGTACGGTAAAGGTTGGCGCTCCGACAGTTGACGGCGCCAAAGTAGTTTGTGAGGTGCTCACTCCCCTCGTAAAGGGCGACAAGGTTATCGTCTTCAAGAAGAAACGCCGCAAAGGCTATCGTCGCAAGAACGGTCACCGTCAGTGCTTCACAAAAGTGTTAGTGAAAGAAGTAGTAGCTTAACCCGTTAAAAAAAATCAGAAATCATGGCACATAAAAAAGGTGTAGGTAGTTCGAAGAACGGCCGCGAGTCAGAAAGCAAACGACTCGGCGTGAAGATTTTCGGTGGTCAGCACTGCAAGGCGGGTAATATCATCAAGCGTCAGCGTGGAACCGTTCACCATCCGGGTGAAAACGTCGGTATCGGCAAGGACCACACACTCTACGCTCTGACCGACGGCGTTGTGGTATTCACCGTAGGCAAAGAGGGCCGCAAGTTTATCAATGTAGCTCCCGCCGAGGCATAAGCCCGGCCGCTGACAAAAGACACTTTACGGCATCTGTCGACACAGACAGAAGCAGCACGGACAACAGCAAAAACGCTGCATCAGTCACTCCCTAACGGGATGTTTCTGATGCAGCGTTAATTTTATTGATACGACAGATGATGCCCCGACATTTCAGCCCGTGGCATTACAACCGCCAGACATCCTGCCATCAGTCAAGCAGACGTCCGGCCTTTATGTAATCCATGCCTATTGTGAAATACTCACGTCCATAGTCTACCGGACGTATCACTTCCCCGTCAAACACCACTATATCAATATCTATTACCACACAAGAGGACGACAGACGGCGTCCCATCGAATTCTCAATATCCTTGCATCGGCTCTGAAGCGACACAGCATCAAGTCCGAACACTCCCGACAACACGGCATTGCCATACACCTTGCCGCTGCCGCTTATATCCGGCGTGTTGTAAAATTGCGATACGACGATTTCGCTCCCTATCAGACGAAGCCTCGCGATAGCCTCACGGAGCATGGCTTCGGCCTCGACCACATTACTGCCGAGAGAAATCACAGCCTCGTGATGCTGCACGCGGTTCATTGGCCAACACCTTTCATCGTCAACGCCACGCGCCCGCGTGGAGCATCGACATCAATCACCTTCACCTTGACAGCCTGCCCCACTTTGAGCAACTCGGCCGGATTTGACACAAACCGTTCAGACAGCTGCGATATATGCACCAGCCCATTCACTTTCAAGCCTATGTCGACAAACGCCCCGAATGCAGTAAGATTAGTGACACGTCCCGTCAGTTCCTGGCCTATATGCAGATCGGCGATCTCCGCCACATCCTTGCTGTACATCACCGGCTCCGGATCCTTCACACGCGGATCGCGTGCAGGCTTCTCCAGCTCGCTTATAATATCACGCAACGTAGGCAGCCCGACGTTTTTGTCCACATACTGCTCAACCTCAATACCCTCAAGCTTCGTCTTGTTGCGTATCAGATCATTTACGCCGACCCCGGCATCGGCGGCCATACGGGCCACTACCGGATAACTCTCGGGATGCACTCCGGTGGAATCAAGCGGATTGTCTCCTCCGTTTATACGTAAAAAAGCCGCACACTGTTCGTAAGCCTTCCGCCCCATGCGCGGAACTTCAAGCAGTTGCTCGCGTCGCCGGAACTGGCCGTTGGCGGTGCGATATTCGACTATATAGTTTGACAGTGCATTGCCTATTCCCGACACCTGCGCAAGCAATTCGGGCGATGCCGTGTTCACGTCGACACCCACGGCATTCACGCAACTTTCCACTGTGAAATCCAAAGCACGCTTCAGCCCGGCCTGATTGACATCGTGCTGGTACTGCCCCACTCCGATTGACTTCGGATCGATCTTCACCAGTTCTGCAAGCGGATCAAGCAACCGGCGTGCGATCGACACTGCGCCACGCAGAGTGACATCGAGCTGCGGAAACTCACGACGCGCGCAATCCGATGCCGAATACACGCTGGCCCCACGCTCGCTCACCGTCTGTATAGCCACGTTGCGCGGAAAAGTGATATCCGACAAAAAGGTCATGGTTTCACGCGAAGCCGTCCCGTCGCCAACCGCTATAACATCTATGCCAAGGCGTCCGACGAGCATACACAGCGTATCGGCGGCTCTGTACACATCGCCCACAGGAGCACAGGGATATATCGTCTCCGTAGCAAGCAAGGCACCCTGCTCATCAATACACGCCACCTTGCATCCGCTTTTGAATCCGGGATCTATGCCCATCACTCTCTTGCGTCCGAGAGGCGGCTCCATGAGCAGATGTCTGACGTTTTCGGCAAAAATGGAGATCGCCGCATCATCAGCCCGCTTCTTTGTCAGCGCGGCCACCTCGTTCTCTATAGCCGGCTTGAGCAGCCTGCGGTAGCCGTCGGCCACAGCCTGACGTATGATTTCAGCCACAGGAGCTGCACAGAACGATTTTACAAACAGGCGTCCGAGGCGTTCTATGATCTCATCATCATCGATCGTTATCGACACCCGCAGCAGTCCCTCCTCCTCACCCCGGCGCATGGCGAGATAATTGTGAGAGCCACACAGGCGCAATGATTTGGAGAAATTGTAATAATTCTGGTAGTTGACCGCATCGGCCTCCTTGCCTCTGATCACTCTGGCATTGATAGTGGCATTGCGGGCAAACCTCTGCCTGACGAGCATTCGTGCCTTCTCATTCTCACTCACCCACTCGGCTATGATATCCGATGCACCGGCTATTGCCGCATCGGCATCAGCTATATCGCCGCCTACAAATCGCGTAGCCACCGATACCACATCGCCCATACGCTGGCTCATGATCTGCTTGGCCAACGGCTCCAGGCCGAACTGGCGCGCAGCCTCGGCACGAGTGCGCCGACGCGGCTTGAAAGGCAGATATATATCTTCGACCTCCGCCGGATCAAGCGTTGCCGCAAGCCGTATCATAAGATCATCGGTCATCGCACCGCTTTTCTCTATGGCATCGGCCACAAACTCCTTTCGCTTCTCAAGCTCCTCCAACTCTTCCGCCTGCGTGCGGATATTGTTGAGCGCCACTTCATCAAGCGACCCGGTCATTTCCTTGCGATAACGGGCTATGAAAGGTATGGTAGCGCCGTCATCAAGCAACCTGAGAGTTGATGCGACCTGCTTACGAGACAGATTTAGACGTTTGCCAATTATTTCAGCTATGTCAAGAGGCATGATAAAACAGATGATGGGTAAAATGAACGATATATATTCTGCGATTTTTATGGCATCGCTTTCAGAGTAATCAATGTTATTTCAGGAGTGGCTCCAAGCCTCATGGGCATCCCCACTGTACCGGCGCCGATATTGACATACAGCGCATGCCGGCCGGCCTCGTCGCCATACATACCACCCCATGTGGCATAGCGCATTGCTGCCGGCGACAACCCTGCGACCTCTATCTGCATGGCATGTGTATGCCCGCTGAGGGTCAGAGCTATATTGACGTCGTCATGATCGGATATAGAATCAGTCCAATGCGCCGGATTGTGCGACAGCAGGATTTTGCTTACGGAGTCGCCGACACCAGGATAGGCCTTAGGGAGTGAGCCATATATCCGAAACGGAGGATCTCCGATATTCTCCACACCTATGACAGCTATTGAATCGCGTCCCGAATGTATGAATTCGGTCTGATTAAGCAACAGCTTCCATCCCATGCTCTCCTGCATGGCGCAAAGAGCCGCGACGTCAGCAGCCTTGTCGGCCTCCGACGGCCAGTCGGCATAATCGCCGTAATCATGGTTGCCGAGAATCGAAAACACCCCGTATGGAGCCTCTATCCCCGACAACGCGTCGACAAAAGGAATCAGTTCGGACGAATGACGGTTGACTATATCGCCTGTAAACATCACCGCATCGGGATGCAGACCATTGATAACACCGACAAGCTTCCGCACAAACCGGTCGTCATCACCATACGTGCCGACATGGAGATCTGAAATCTGGACTATCTTGAATCCATCGAAAGCGGCAGGCAGATGCGGGAACTCAAAATCCACCTCCCTGACATCGACACGAAACCTGTTGACAAGGGCACCCCACCACATGGCCAGAAACGCCACTATAGCAATGACGCCTCCTGTCAGCGAGAGCCATCTCCAGCGCCGGCCATGCCACAAAACGGGCAACAACGCGACCGCGTCGACAACAACGAATACCAGCTTAGGCATAATAAACGTCATATAGCCGAAAAGCACCCACATGATAAAAAGCAACGATCCGTCATCGCCCGAGCGCCTCGGCATACTCACACCGACTATCAGCGCCATATATAGCAACACTGCCGACACCAGCTGCAGCCTCGCCGGGACTTTTGATACACATCTGCGACGGACCATTATGTAAATATAGCCGTCGACAAGCAGGCTTAAAACTATTACTGTAATGAGAAACAGTAGAGGAATTCGCATCGTGGTCTACAATCAGTCGGCGACGGCCAGCTTGTTTTTCAGCGGATTGGCATACATTGTCAAAATCATCCTACGCATATATTCGCGGTCGTCATCCGACATACCCGCGATGCCGGCAGCATCAACTTTGTCCTTGATATGAGCCTCCAGATCCGCCACATCAGCTTCGCTATACTTCTCGACATACAACGCTCCACCGTCGAGCAGATCGGCGGCCACATAGTTGATCGGATATATCTTGTATCCGCCGTGTATCGAATGGTCTATTATCGAACAGATGCGACGGACAGCTTCAACTCTGTCGACATCGGCCGGTATGGCACGCACTTCGTCAGAAATGCACTTTCCGATTTCGAAATGCACCCGTCCCTTGAATTGCAACATACCTGTTTCCATGCTCAACAAATCGTCGTGCGGCGACTTCTTGAAGTCAGGATCATTGCGCTTCATCAAAAACTCACGTGCCTTCAGGCCGTCGTTGGGATCATATTCGTATGATATCGATACCGGCACAAGATTGAGTTCGGCTATATTCTCAAGTAGAGATCCGCTACCGCCCAAAGCCATCATCTTGACCAGACTCTCCTGGGTGAGATCATTCGAATCCTTTGCACGTCCCTCGCGCTGGGCTATCCAAATGCTCTCATGCTTGTCGGTGATAGCATGATGCATATATGCCGACAGCTCCTTGGCGGCTTCAAGAGCCTTTGTGAGTTTCAGATTGCGACGCACTACGAAACTCTTGTTCAGCTTCACCAGATCTGTGATCCAGTCATATATGAGCAGATTGTCGCCAATCGCCACTTCCGATGTCGGCAGTCCGGCACGCAGAAAACAAAGATTCAGAAAAGAGGCGTCGAGCACGATATCGCGGTGATTGGATATAAACGTAAACGACTTCTCGGAATCCACATTGCATATTCCTCCGACACTAATTCCGGCTGTGGTCTTTCTGGCAAGCATCTCAAGGAAAGGCCACATTATCTTTGACTGAAAAGTAGCCTTGTCGGGTATCGCCAGTAATTGCTTGACAAATTCGGAGAAATCCACTTCGGGCATCACATACCTTACTGCGTGTTCAAAACCTGGTTCCTTGACAAGGAGTGACATCTTTTCGCCAAACTGCGAATCGTCGAAGGGGGCTATCGCTTTGAAATCGTGTAGATTGTCCATAACATCATTATCAGGCCGCAAGCCGATGCGGCAACATTCGGGAGTCAAAGTTACAAATTTTTATTCACTTGCGCGGCTCTTTGACGCCATTTTTCAATCATTTGCCGCATATCGTCGGGCACTTCCGACGTAAAAACATCTCTTTGCGCGTAGACGGATGCACAAAACCGAGAGTGCGGGCATGAAGCGCCTGACGGGGGCACAGCGCCACGCAGTTGTCAACAAATTTACGGTAGGCAGCCGTACGCTCCCCCCGCAATATCTGATCGCCGCCATAGCGGGCATCGCTGAACAACGGGTGACCGATGTGACGCATGTGGGCACGAATCTGATGCGTACGTCCGGTTTCAAGCACACATTTCACCATGCTTACAGGACCGAGATCCTCCAGCACCTCATAATGCGTGACCGCATGACGCCCATACTCGCTGCCTTCCGGAAAAACATCCATACGCAACCGGTCGGAAAGCGAACGTCCGATATTGCCCACAATCGTCCCTTGACGCGGAGAGGGGCACCCCCATACGACCGCCATATATTCGCGCTTTGTGGTTTTCTCGAAAAACTGACGACCGAGAGCTGTCTTGGCGTCAGGAGTCTTGGCCACGACAAGCAGACCCGACGTATCCTTGTCGATACGATGCACCAGTCCCATGCGAGGGTCGTCGGCGTCATAGTCGGGATTATCCTTGAAATGCCATGCCAGAGCGTTGACGAGCGTGCCGCTGTAATTGCCGTGTCCGGGATGAACCACCATCCCCGCCGGCTTGTCTACCACGAGCACAGTATCATCCTCATATACTATATTTATGGAAATATCCTCAGGTATGATATCCAGCTCGTAGCGTGGACGATCCATCACCACTGCCACTACATCGAGCGGCTTGACACGATAATTGCTCTTCACCGCACGCCCGTTGACCAATATGCAGCCCGCATCGGCCGCCTGCTGAATACGGTTGCGCGACGACTTCTCTATACGTGTGACAAGAAACTTATCCACACGCAGCAACTGCTGACCCTTGTCGGCTACAAACCGGAAGTGTTCAAACAGTTCACGTCCGTCATCACCGTCAGTCGTTGCTGACGCGCTCAGGTCCAGCTCGTCGATATCGGCATCCTCCATATCAGAACTGTTCGGTTTCAGGATCCGCCGTAGTGTCAATATCATCCGACACGCCTTCGCCTACATTCAGCACTATCGATGCAGTCACAGGCAGCCGGCTGCCAGCCTGAAGCTGGCGGCCGTCGCTTTTCACCGACACCACCAGATCCTTGAATTCCGACGGCACATACTCCACATATATATTCCGGAAACCGAGTCCCTCAAGTATCGAGCGAGCCTGACGCAGCGACACATCGGTGAGCGACGGCACACTCACACTCTTCGGAGAGAATGCCGTAATAGTCAGATACACCGTACGCCCGGCCTTCACTTTCGTTCCACGTTTGGGATTTTGCTCCACAACTGTGCCTGGGCGAGTTTTCTCGTCATATATCGAATCGCTCAACGCAGCCTCGAAGCCTTCACTCTCAAGACTGCTCATGGCAACCTCATAGGTCATGCCCTTCACCTGCGGCACTTCCACATAATGTCCATGATCTGTCCATGAGTCGAGCCACACCAGCAACAGCCACACAAACACGACCGCCACAAGAGCCATCAGAGCCAGATTAAACAGAAAACGGGTGGTGAAAGCGCCCGGACGCCACTTAAATTTCAAATTACTTGTACTTTTCACAATAATTATCAGCTGCCGGAAGGCCGTAAGACCACTGCCGGATGTAATAAAACGCATGGCAAAGTTAACAATTTACAACGGAATTGACTCAAAACATTGATAGTTTTTCGATAAAAAGATGTAACTTTGTGGCCGAAATTTCTACCAAATCAAGCAGGCATAATGCGCAAATACCTCATAATACTGCTCTCGGCCGTAGCACTGACATCGTGCGGAGAGTATAACAAAGTGCTCAAAAGCACCGACCCCAACCTCAAGCTCGAATTTGCCAAACGTGCATTCGAGCAGAAAAAATATGTGCAGGCCTCGACAGTGCTCAACGACATTGTTGACCAGTTCAGAGGTCAGGAAAAAGCCGAGGACGCGCTCTACCTCCTTGCATTGAGCAACTACGAGAACAAAGATTACGCATCATCAAGCGTATATTTCAAAAACTACTACACCCGATATCCGCGAGGAAAATACACCGAACTTGCACGCTTCTACTGCGGATACGGATATTATCTCGACTCCCCGGAGCCCCAGCTCGACCAAAGCGACACGATGAGAGGCATCGAAGAGTTGCAGGGATTTCTCGACTACTTCCCGCGATCCGACAAAGTCAGCATAGCGCAGAACGCAATTTTCGAGATGCAGGACAAGCTGACGCTTAAAGAACTGCAGAACGCACAGCTCTACTATAATCTCGGCAATTATATGGGCAACAACTACGAATCAGCCATAATCACCGCCCGCAACGCCATAAAGACATATCCTTACTCACGCTACAAGGAAGATCTTGAAATGGTGATACTCAAATCCAAATATCAGGAGGCTGTACAAAGCGTGGAGGAGAAAAAAGCCGACCGCTTCAGGGAAGTCATCGACGAATATTACTCGTTTATCAACAACTACCCCGACAGCCCCAACAAAGAGGAGGCCGAAAACATTCTGAAAATAGCACGCCGTCACGTAGGTGAATAAAACCGGTAAGAAGCCACAGACCTCCCAATCATTCAGAACTGAAACAAACAAAATATAAGCCAACAACAAGATGGATTATAAGAAGACCAACGCTCCATTAAACACCGTCACACGCGATCTCGTGGATCTCTCCGAAGAAACCGGAAACATCTATGAAACCGTCTGCATCATCGCCAAGCGCTCCAACCAGATCGCCGACGAGATGAAGCACGACCTCGAAAAGAAACTTCAGGAATTCGCATCGCTCAACGACAACCTTGAGGAAATATCCGAAAACCGCGAGCAGATCGAGATCTCACGCTATTACGAGAAACTCCCGAAACCCACCCTCATTGCCACACAGGAATATATTGAGCACAAAATCCACTTCCGCAATCCGGCCGACAACAAGGACATGGACTGACACGTATTAAGTGGCCAATTACGGCTGCAATAACGCCGACAGAAGGATTTAGCTCACAAATGTTTTGGCAGATTAAAAAATTAACACTACCTTTGTGGGCCTGAAAGCCTGAACGGCACAAGGCAACACCTATATAA
>NZ_PUED01000065.1 GCF_003024925.1 Paramuribaculum intestinale | reverse complement strand
GGTCATAGCGCTGATAATGTCGAAGAACCACAACAAGCATACCGCCGGAG
Organism: Paramuribaculum intestinale; assembly: GCF_003024925.1. Taxonomy (GTDB): domain Bacteria; phylum Bacteroidota; class Bacteroidia; order Bacteroidales; family Muribaculaceae; genus Paramuribaculum; species Paramuribaculum intestinale. Next base: position 13,635 of record NZ_PUED01000065.1, on the reverse strand, counting down.
TCTACAACCGGGGCGTGATCATGTCGGCGATGATCGTGGCCGTGTTCGGCGGACTACTCATCAAGCAGGGTTTGACCAATACTCTGCTGCTAATGGCCATAAGCATGTCGATGATGATCGTGGGCGGTGTGGAATGGCGCAAGCTGATAGTTGTTGGTGTGGTGTATGCCATGCTGGCCGGTATCTTTCTGCTTTTTGGCAGCGGACGCGAATCGGCTCCAGCCACAGTCGACGGCGCTCCTGTAGTGGAAGCCACGCAGACCGAGGGACGCCACGGCACGTGGTACAACCGCATCATGCGCCACCGTGGCGACGGCCGTCCGAAATACGAATACGACATCAATGCTGAAAACCGTCAGGAGATGTATGCCTACATGGCTCAGGCCAACGGCGGAGTGTTCGGCGTGATGCCCGGCAACTCTCGCGAGACAGCCCGTCTGCCGTTGGCTTTTTCCGACTATATCTACGCGATTGTGATCGAAGACACCGGCCTTGTGGGTGGCATTGTGGTGTTGGTGCTATATCTGTGGCTTCTCGCCAGAGCCAGTTCCATAGCCTCGCGATGCCAGAGGGTATTCTCGGCGCTGCTGGTGATAGGCATGGCTGTGATGATCGTGTATCAGGCGTTGTTCCACATGGCCATTGTCAGCGGCCTTGCTCCCGTGTCGGGTCAGCCGTTGCCGCTCATATCCAAAGGCGGGTCGTCGATCATCGTCACCTCGATAGCATTCGGCGTGATGCTGAGTGTAAGCCGTCACGCCGCGCTCAACGGCGCCAAACGTCAGGAGGTCAAGGCCGAAATGGAGTCTCTTCCCGAGAATCTGCGCGGCGAGAACCCGACCATGATGCAATGATTCACAACACACTCCACTACTATGAAACAAGACAATAACAAGATCAAGATACTTATCAGCGGCGGAGGCACCGGAGGCCACATATTCCCGGCTCTGTCGATAGCCAACGCTATGCGCCGCCGCTTGCCCGACTGCGAGATACTTTTTGTAGGCGCACTCGGCCGTATGGAGATGGAGCGCGTGCCTGCAGCCGGCTACCGTATCGAAGGCCTCCCGGTGGCGGGCTTCGACCGCAAGAGGCTATGGCGCAACTTCGGCGTGCTGCTCAAACTATGGAAAAGCATGCGCAAGGCCCGCCGGATCGTGGCTGACTTCGCGCCCGATGCCGCAGTAGGCGTAGGCGGCTATGCAAGCGGACCGGTGCTCAAAGAGGCTCAGAAGCGCGGCATACCGACGCTGATACAGGAACAGAACTCATATGCCGGAGTGACCAACAAACTGCTCGCGCCGCATGCCACAGCGATATGCACGGCCTACGAAGGGATGGAGCGTTTCTTCCCGGCCGACCGCATAACGCTGACCGGAAATCCGGTGAGAAAAGAGCTTACGCAATGTAGCCTCACGCAGGCCGAAGCCAAGAAGAGTCTCGGCTTTGACCCGGAGCGGCCTCTGATATTCGTCACCGGTGGCAGCCTCGGCGCACGCACGGTCAACGATGCCGTCGCAGCCATGCTGCCGCGGTTCCGGCAGAGAAACACTCAGCTGCTATGGCAGACCGGACGTCTATACGAACAAGAGTGCATGGCCAAAGCCTCAGGCTACGCCGACGTCAAGGCCTCGGCCTTTATAGCCGACATGGCCACAGCCTACAGAGCCGCCGATCTGGTAGTGGCCCGCGCAGGCGCAGGCACCATATCCGAACTGCAGCTGCTCGGCAAGGCAGCCATACTGATTCCATCGCCCAACGTTGCCGAAGACCATCAGCGACGCAATGCTGAAGCGCTGTCCGACCGCGGAGCGGCGCTGATGCTTCTCGATTCCGATGCCGTAGAACGCCTCGGCAATATGGCTCTCACGCTCGTGAACGACAAAGCAAAGCTTGCCAAACTCGCTGAAGCAGCCGGATCAATGGCCATGAATGGCAGTGACGACAAGATAGCCGACATACTCATATCACTGATACACACCGATAAATGACAACCGAAAACATATACTTCATAGGTGCCGGAGGGATCGGAATGGCGGCTCTTGAGCGCTACTTCCTGTCGAAAGGCTGCAATGTGGCCGGATACGACCGCACTCCGTCGGCGCTCACCGACGCACTTGCAAAGGAGGGCGTGGCCATAACATTCGGCGGTGAGGCCGACGAAATTCCCGCCAGCCACCGCGATCCATCAACCACCACGGTGGTCTACACCCCGGCCGTACCCGCCGAGCTGCCGATATTCGAATGGTTTCGCGCCAACGGATTCAATCCCGTGAAACGCGCGGCCGTACTCGGCGCCGTGACGCGCACGAGCCGCGGACTATGCTTTGCAGGCACCCACGGCAAGACCACCACATCATCAATGGCAGCTCATCTGCTCCACAGCTCCAGCCATGGATGCAACGCCTTTCTGGGCGGAGTGCTCCGCAACTACGGAACCAACTTCCTGCTCGATCCGGAGTCGGATCTGAGTGTGATTGAAGCCGACGAATATGACCGCTCTTTCCACCACCTCACCCCCGAAGTAGCCGTGGTGACATCGACCGACCCCGACCATCTTGACATATACGGCACCGAGGAGGCATATCTCGAAAGTTTCGCACACTTCACCGGACTTATACGACCCGGCGGCCATCTTCTCATACACGAAGGCCTGAAGCTGAAGCCGCGGGTGCAGCCAGGAGTGACCGTCAGCACTTATTCTGCAGCCTCGGGCACATTCCATGCCGAACGTATCCGAAGAGGCGAAGGAACGATCGTATTCGACTTCGCCGGTCCGGAAGGAGTGCTCGTAAAGGACGTGGAGCTTGGAGTGCCCGTAGACATCAACATCGACAACGCCGTAGCCGCCCTCGGCGCCGTGACTCTCGCCGGATGCCTTGACCCCGAGAGCGCCCGCGAGGCCATGCGCACATTCAAGGGAGCGAAACGCCGTTTCGAGGCACACCTGCGCGAACCGCTGCCAGGAGGCCATGTGATCATCGACGACTATGCCCATCATCCCGACGAACTGCGCGCCTCGATATCGTCGGTCAAGGCTCTTTATCCCGGACGCAGACTCACCGTGGCCTTCCAGCCCCACCTCTACAGCCGCACCCGCGACTTCGCCCCGCAGTTTGCCGAGGCTCTGTCGCTGGCCGACGACGTAGTGCTTCTGCCGATCTATCCGGCTCGCGAAGAGCCTATAGAGGGTGTCAGCTCCTCACTCATCTTCGATGCCATAGCGGGCTGTGAAAAAACCATGACGACAAAGGATAATTTGACAGAAACAATAAAAAATCGTAACTTTGAGGTGTTGCTCACCGCCGGTGCCGGCGATATAGCCGACTGCCTGCCCGAGCTGACCGAAACCATACGCGCAAAATGAACGAGCGACCAAGACGCCAGGGGCGTACCCGCATATCCCGAACATTCTGGCACTGCCTCACAGCCATTGTGCTGCTTGCCTATCTTGTGACGGCGCTCAGCCTCTCATCGGAGGCCGGGAGCGAGCGTCGCTGCGCCGGTCTGCGCATAGCGGTCAACGACACCACGAGCATGAAATTCGTCACCGCCGGCGAACTTGCCCGTGAGCTCGGCATCATACCCTCGCGCGCCAAAGGGATGCGTCTGCTCGACATCGACACCGACAGCATAGAGCGCATACTGTCACGCATCGACAAGATCGAATCGGCGCAGGCAGTCAGACTCAGCGACGGCTTTGTGCTCGTAAACGTAGACCCGATGCGTCCGGTGGCAAGAGTTTTCGACGGCGACAAATCCTACTACATCAACCGCGAGGGCAAACGCATATCGGCCGACGCCCGCTACCACATAGACGTGCCTGTCATACAGGGGCGCATCGCCGACACCCAGAGCATGGCCCGCGACCTGCTGCCTCTCATCGACTACATATCAGCCGACTCGCTATGGAACTCCCTGGTGTCGATGATCAAGATCGACTCCCCTACCGACGTGATGCTCGTGCCAATCATACGCGGCCAGATCATCAATTTCGGCACTCCCGACAACTTTGACAACAAATTCAGACGGCTCCGCCGGATGTATACCGAAGTACTTCCGGTAAAAGGATGGAACAATTACGACACTATTTCTGTTAAATGGTCGGGACAGATCGTGGCCACCCGTCGCCACAAACAGCTGTCGCGTCCTGCAGTGGAAGTGGAAGAAGTTGACGAGGCCGACGACATAGGCACCATGCTGGCCGCCGACGGCATAGCCCCCGGCACAGCCCTGCCAGGACAGAAACCGCGGTCGGAGAAACCGATACCGGCCGCCAAGCCCCACAAATAACGAACAATCAAGTCACACCCACTCACAACGACTAACGCTATATGGACGAAAAGCATATCATAGCTCTCGAGATCGGGAGCAGCAAAATCAAGGGAGCCGTCGGTTCGGTCGACTCCAACGGCTACGTCACAGTCAAAGCCATTGAGGAGATGCCGCTGACCGACAGCGTGCGTCACGGCCAGCTGAGCAACGTGTCCATGGCTGCCAATGCCGTCCGCACGCTGCTTCTCAAGATAGAGAACCGTCTGACTCCCCGCAAGGTCGAGGGCATATACACATCCATATCAGGCCGGTCGGTGGCCGCCATACAGCGTCAGACCGAGCGCCGTCTGCCCGCCGACACCGAAGTGACCGACGACATCATCGAAGCTCTGAAACGCGAAATGCTCGGCGAGCGGGTGCCGGATCGCGAAGTGATCGACGTAGTGGCTCGCGAGTTTTATGTCAACGGTGCCAAATCCGACATGCCTGTGGGCATGTATGGCTCAGAGATACGCATGTCGGGCAACCTGATTGTGTGCCGTCCGCAACTTCGCCGCAACCTCAAGCTTCTCATCGAAGAGAAACTCGGACTGGAGAAGCGCGGCTGCGTCGTGAAGCATCTCGCAATGGGCGACATCGTCCTCACCAGCGAGGAGCGTCAGCTCGGCTGCATGCTTGTGGATTTCGGAGCCGAGACCGTCACCGTCAGCATCTACCGCCACGGATATCTCCAGTATCTGCAGACAATCCCTATGGGATCGCGCAACATCACCCGCGACCTCACCCGCCTCAACTATGTGGAGGAGGATGCCGAAGCTCTCAAGCGCCAGCGCGGCAACGCCAAGGGAGCGCCTGCCGAAGGGAGCGTCGACGACGTGAAGATGACCGAATTCAACAACTATGTGAGCCACCGTGCCGCAGAGATCATAGCCAACATCAAAGAGCAGATATCCTACGCCGGACTGACGCCTGCCGAACTTCCCGCCGGCATAGTGATAGTGGGAGGCGGAGCGCGTCTGGCCGAATTCAACACCCTTCTCGGCGACACCACCAAAATGAAGGTGCGCATGGGAAGCATCATCAGTCCGCGCATAGGCATAGCCGACAGCCGCATATCGCCTGCCTACTCGGTCGACGTAGTGTCGATACTCTACGCTGCCGCCCAGGCAGGCGCCCAGGAGTGTCTGTCGCCCGAACCTGTCAAGGAGGAGCCTATAGAGATCATACCCGAACCGGAACCGGTAGCGGAGCCTGAACGCCAGAGCGGCTTCTCCAAGGCCATCAACTGGCTGAAACGACAGATACAGGAGCCGCCGGAAGATCCCGACGGAGGCGATCTGCTTGATGACTAATTCCACTAAACGAAGCACAACTGAAATGGACGAAATACTTAATCCCGAAGGACTCGCCGATCAATTCGAATCGCCCGAGAACGAACAGAAAGACAAAATAATAATCAAGGCCATAGGCGTTGGCGGCGGTGGCGGAAATGCCGTCAACTACATGTTCCGTCAGGGCATCCAGCATGTGTCGTTCGTGGTTCTGAACACCGACCGACAGGCACTGCGCCAGAGTCCTGTGCCTACCAAAGTGATGATCGGCGACGGCCTTGGAGCCGGCGACCGGCCGGAAGTGGCCCGCGAGGCTGCTGAAAACGACATAGCCAAGATCGAGGCACTGTTTCAGGACGACACCCGCATGGTGTTCATCACCTCGGGCATGGGTGGAGGCACCGGCACCGGTGCCAGCCCGGTTGTGGCGCGCGTGGCCCGCGAAAGGGGTCTGCTCACGATAGGCATCGTCACCATACCGTTTTACTTCGAAGGCGAGGAGAAGATCAACAAGGCCTTCGAGGGAGCCGACGAGATGGCCAAATATGTCGACGCACTGCTGCTTATCAATAATGAGCGACTGACGGAGATCTACGGCGATCTGGACTTCATCAACGGATTCGGCAAAGCCGACGACACCCTGGCCACCGCCGCCCGCTCGATCTCGGAGCTGATCACCTGCGACGGCTACATGAATCTCGACTTCAACGACGTCAACACCACTCTGCGCGACGGCGGGGCCGCCATCATCTCGTCGGGCTACGGCGATGGTGAGAACCGTGTGACCAAGGCTCTGGAGGACGCCCTCGCATCGCCGCTTCTAAAACACCGCGATATATCTACGGCCAAGCGTCTGCTCTTCAACATATATTTCTCGCAGGATGCCACCAACAAATTCAAGCTCAGCGAGGTCAACGAACTGACGAGCTTCGTGCAGAAGATCAACCCGAAGGTGAAAATCATCTGGGGCGTGGCTTTCGACAAAGAGCTTGGCGAGCAGATCAAGATCACGATGCTCGCATCGGGCTTTGACGTGGATCGTCTGGGTGAGATCCAGGAGATACGCAATCAGGACCAGCCCGAACCGTTCAGCAACAATTCTATCCCCGTCAATTCCGCCCCCGCCCCACGTGCATCTGACCGCATAAGGGAAGAATATGGCGAGAAGGTCGACACATACCGCACCAACTACATCATACTCAAGCCTGATGAAATGGATTCGGACACGATCATCGAAGTGCTCGAAAAGAGTCCGACCTACAACCGCGACCGTGCCACAGTGGAGCAGGCCCGCGCGCATCGCCGCCCCCAGACGATGACACAGCAGCGTCCATCGGGAGGATCCACCATCTCGTTCACATAATCGGCAACGCCTACAGACAGCCACAATACCCCGGGCGGCATTCCTGACAACCACGGAATGCCGCCCGAAACTTGTATACGGCCATCCGAAGTCGCGAACATGTCAACAAATAAGACGACAATTTAACACTAATATTCATTTTTTTAGAGTACTTTTGCATCATGAAACCTTCGATAGGACGGGTGAAGACGGTCGCCCGACACCACAATTGATTAGACAAACCAATCTATAACATTTATATATAACCGATTATGAAAAGACTCTTTCTTTTAGGAAGTGTAATCTGGCTGCTATGTGTCAGCGCTTTCGCAGCCCCCGACATCAAATGTACGGGCACGCTCGTCGATGAAGAAGGCGAGCCTATGGTAGGAGCCACAGTTTCTGTGCCGGGCACATCGAGAGCCGCGGCCGCCAACATCGACGGCATCTTCACCATCAACGTGCCCGAAGGCAAAAACATCAAGATCACCTATATCGGCTACAAGACCCTTGAGCTGCCGGCCCGCAGCGACATGGGCACCATCACGATGGAGCTTGCCATGAAGCATCTCGACGACGTGGTTGTCACCCAGTCGGTGGGCAAGACCCGCGAGACCCCCGTGGCAATGTCGACCGTAGGCGCCGACGCCATCGACTTCAAGCTCGGCGGACAGGAGCTCATGGAGGTGCTCAAGACCACACCGGGCATCTACACCATCCGTCAGGGCGGCGGCTTCGGCGACGCCGAAACCCGTATGCGCGGCTTCAAGAGCGCCAATGTGGCCATGATGGTCAACGGCATACCTATCAACGACATGGAGTGGGGCGGCGTGTACCAGAGCAACTGGGCCGGCCTCTCCGACGTAGCCTCCAACATCCAGACCCAGCGCGGCCTTGGCGCCACTATCGTATCGACCCCCTCGATCGGCGGCACCATCAATATCACCACCCGCACAATTGACGTTGAGCGCGGCGGTTCGGTATGGTACGGCATGGGCAACGACGGCATGAACAACTACGGCGTCAAGGTGTCGACCGGCCTGATGAAGAACGGCTGGGCCGTGACATTCCTCGGCTCGCACAAGTGGGGCGACGGCTATGTGCAGGGCACACAGTATAACGCCTACAACTACTTCTTCAACGTGTCGAAGCGCCTCACCTCCTCCCATCAGCTCTCTCTGACAGCCTTCGGCGCACCGCAGCAACACTACCAGCGCTCGAGCTACGACGGCCTCAGCGTGCTCGGCTGGCAGGCAGTAAAGAACTATATGGACGGCGAAAGCATGTATCGCTACAACCCGACCTACGGTTTCGACAACCAGGGCCGTCAGCGCACGTCGAACTACAACGTCTACCACAAGCCCCAGATCTCTCTGGGTCACATCTGGCAGATAGACCACACACAGTCGCTCTCCACATCGCTCTACATGTCGTATGCCCAGGGCTACGGCCTCAAAGGCTATGGGCGCAACGGCTACAGCAGCGACTGGTATGGCTCGTCGAACGGCGTGCTGAACACCAAATTCCGCTGCCCCGACGGCACCTTTGACTACGGCGCCATCCAGGACATGAACGCAGCTTCGGCCACCGGCTCCAACATGGTCATGGCCCGTCAGAACAACAACCACGAGTGGTATGGCCTTGTATCGTCGTACAAGAAACGTATAGATCTGCGCAACGGCGACCGTCTGAACCTCATCGGCGGTCTGGATCTTCGCTACTACATAGGCCATCACAAGAACAAGATCAGCGACCTCTATGACGGCGCCTACTATCTTGACGACAGCAACCGCGGCAACGTCCGCGCAGCCAACAACGCCTTAGCCGCGAATCCCGACTGGAAATACCAGAAGCTCGGCGTGGGCGACGTGATAGCCCGCAACTACAACGGCTACACCGCCCAGGAGGGAGCCTACGCCCAGGCTGAATACACGACGCTCTCGGGCAAGCTCAACCTTGTGCTTTCGGGCGCCCTGAACAACAACACCTACTGGCGCCGCGACTTCTTCTACTATGACAAGGAGCATGAGAAATCGAAGACTATGAACTTCATCGGCGGCACCGTCAAGGGTGGCGTGAACTACAACATCGACCGTCACAACAACGTGTTCTTCAACACCGGCTACATATCGCGCGCTCCGTTCTTCAGCGGCGGCGTATTCCTCAACTCCAACTACTCCAACGTCACCAACCCCAACGCCGTCAACGAGAAGGTGTATTCCTTCGAAGCCGGCTACGGACTCCAGACGCGCAAGGTGGCCTTCACTTTCAACGCCTATCTGACCCGCTGGATGGACCGCACCATGGCCCGCAGCGGCGAGATCGAGAGCGGCCCCCACGCCGGCGACCGATACTACATGAACATGGAGGGTGTCGACGCCCGCCACATGGGTCTGGAATTCAACGTGAAATATATTCCCGTCAAGTGGATGGAACTTGACGGAATGTTCTCGCTCGGCGACTGGCAGTGGGATTCCAACGCCACCGGCTACTTCTACAACCAGAACGGCGAGCCCCTCAAGAACCTTCAGGGCGACGTGGCCGCAGGCATCCTCGCCGACGACCATCTGCGCACAACCCTGCTCCAGAAAGGCATGAAGGTGGGCGGCTCGGCTCAGACCACCGCAGCCGTGGGCGTAGTGTTCAAACCGTTCGACGGCTTCCGCATCGGCGCCGACTGGACAGCTGCCGCACGCAACTACTCCGACATCAACATCACCACCTCCTCGCTGCAGAACAACGGCGAGCTTGCTGCCGGCGACCCCTGGCGCATACCCTGGGGCAACCAGTTTGACCTCTCCTGCAGCTACCGCTTCAAGATCGGAGGCGTCAACGCCACTCTCTACGGCAACGTCCACAATCTGTTTGACTACAACTACATCACTCAGGCCTACACCCCGGTGGCCAGCGACGGCACATGGGAGAATGCCTACCAGACGTTCTATTCATTCGGCCGCACCTTCTCAGTGCGCATGAGAGTCAACTTCTAAAATATCGAAAAAGACAATGAAACAGCATATTTCACGCGCTCTCCTTCTGGCCTTCGCGGCCGGAGCCTTAGCCGGCTGTTCGGAAAACTCCTGGAACAACGATGAGCTCAACGGCTTCGAAGTGCCCGAACCCACTCAGGTAGAGACAATCGAATACACCATGACGGAGGCCGACTATGCCGCCGTATCGTCCAACTCCGCAAACAAAGCGCTTGCCGGCGATGCCGGAGCCGCCGCGCTCCGCGCCGTAGGCTCCAAACTCTGCTTCAGCGACGCCGCTCCCGCCCGCGACTACGTGCCGGCATGGCTTGGCAGCTCTTCGTTTGCCTACTTCACCCTGACCGACGGCTCTGCCGTGCGTCTGACCTACAACACAGCCGTGACCCCCTCGGAGATTCCCGCCCAAATCGAATCGGCCACCGAGTACATAGTCAGCGACGAGGACTACCAGACTGTCTGGGGCAGCGAGAACGACTACATCGCAGCTTTCGCACCGTCGCACACTGCCTCGGCTTCGATTCCCGGCATTCTTCTGGCTGCTCTGCCCGATGCCGCCGAAGGCGACTACGCCGTGGTGCGCTACCGCACCTCCCAGGCCGATCCAGTATTCTCCGCCCCGTCGGAACCTGAAGAGCCCGGCTTCACCCTCTCCAGCGTGATCGGCACCGCAGCCGTCGATGACGACGTGACGATCAACGGCGTTGTCACCGCGCTCTGCTCGCAGGGCTATATACTGACCGACGCCTCGGGTGCGATATTCGTATACTGCGGCTCGAAGTTCGAGGAGAACGGCTTCAGCGGTCTGGCCATCGGCGACCAGATAGTGCTCAACGGCACTGTCGCCGCCTACAACACAGGCCTCCAGATCGCCAACGGCGCCACATTTGACAAAGCAGGCAGCCAGGCAGTCAGCTATCCGGCAGCCACAACTTTTGACGCCGCCTCAATGGCCGATATCATAGCGCGCACCGACAACGCCCTGGCCATCTACGGCACAATGACCGGCACCGTCAGCGTGACCACCGACAGCAAAGGCCGTACCAACACCAACATCATCATTGACGGCTCGGCCAAGGCACAGGGCAGCCCTTACGGTATGCTCAGCGCCGATAAGAGCAAGTATGCCGACGGCGCGAAAGTGACCGTCACCGGCTATCTGATCAACGTGGCAGGCGGAAGATACTGCAACATGGTGGCCACCTCGGTGGCCGAGTCCACCGCATCGGCAGCAGCCACGGTATCGAGCCGTGCAGCCACCGAAACGATGCCCTCGCAGGCCGAGTTTGCGGTCTACACTTTCAACGGCACCCGCTGGAACGCCGCCACCGATGTGGTAATGCCCTCCCACGCCGACTATCAGGCCATGGGACAGCACTACGACAACCTATCGGATGAGGCTCCGGCCACCCTGCTGCCGAAGTTCCTCAGAGCGAAGTATCCCTACGCCTCGGAAGGTGACGTCCGCTATGTGGCCTACTTCTACTATGCTTCGAGCGCCACGACCGTGCGCTGCGACGAATACACATTCAACGGCACCGACTGGACTCCTGCCGCCACCGTGACCACGCAAACCGCACAGTTTGTACGCACCGGAGGCAAGTGGATCTACGACCCGAACGTCACCATCAACCTCCCTGCCGGCAAAGGCCAGGAGATGTCGACACTCTACTATCAGACATGCGTGGACTGGGTGAAGGCACAGATCGACGACAAGACCGGCGCCACCTACGTGACCAGCTACGGCAACAACGAGTATTATTCGGGCACATCGGCCTACCAGGGCAATGTGGATCTTCGCGCCGCCTCGGCCCGCGCGCAGTATGCCGCCGGCTATGCCGACATGACCGACGAGCAGATCGTAGCGACGATGAAGCAGCGCTTCGAGAGCGAAGTGATGCCCGCCGCCCTGTCGATACTGCACCCCGACGCAGAGCCGATAGCCGGAGTGGACGTGATCTACACCATCAACTTCTCGGCCTACAACGGCTCGTCCACCACGCCTTACGTCATCACCTACAAGGTGACCGGACGCGGCCAGTTCGAGTTTATCGAATGCACGTGGAATTCCGACAAGTAATCCCCTGAACGAAACCAATCAATAAACACCTTACACGCCTATGCGACGCATATCATCGTTAATGGCGGTAATCATCCTCGGAGGCTTCTGCGCTACGGCGCAGCAAGCCTCCGGCGGTATCAGCCCTGAGATGATGACCACCATCAAGTCGGCCTACAAGAACACTCCGGCCGACCGTGCCATCCGCAATGCCATCACGGCCAACGACATCAATTCGCTTGCCCGCAATCTCGACGCCCGTCGGCCGGTAAGCAGCGAGTTTTCTCACCGCGTCCCCTCCAAAGGGATCACCAACCAGCGCTCTTCGGGACGCTGCTGGCTGTTCACGGGCCTCAATGTGCTCCGCGCCCAGATGATGGCCGAGCACGACCTGCCCATGACCGAGCTGTCGCAGAACTATAACTTCTTCTTCGACCAGCTTGAGAAGGCCAACCTGTTTCTTCAGGGAGTGATAGACACCTCCGACCGACCGATGGACGACAAGACGGTCGACTGGCTGTTCCGCAATCCGCTTTCGGACGGCGGCCAGTTTACCGGCATCGCCGACATCGTTGGCAAATACGGCGTGGTTCCCGCCGAAGTGATGCCCGAAACCAACTCGTCGAACAGCACCTCGCGCCTCAACCAGCTGCTCTCGCTGAAACTCCGTGAATGGGGTCTGGAACTGCGCGACGCAGCCAAAGCCAAGACCAAGGCCACGGAACTCGGACGCCGCAAGACCGAGATGCTCGGCGAGGTCTACCGGATGCTCGTGCTCAATCTCGGCGAGCCCCCGACGGAATTCACATGGACGCGCCGCAACTCCAAGGGTGAAGCGGTCGACACCATGACCTACACTCCGCTCAGCTTCTACGACCGCTTCCTGGGCAACAATCTGAGCGACGACTACGTGATGCTGATGAACGACCCGACCCGTCCGTACTACAACCTCTACGAGATCGAATATGACCGCCACGCCTACGACGGCCGCAACTGGACCTACGTCAACCTGCCGATGGAGGATATAAAGGAGATGGCCATAGCATCGATCAAGGACTCCACGGCGATGTATTTCTCGTGTGACGTGGGCAAGTTTCTCGACCGCGAACGCGGCGTGCTCGACCCCGACTTCTACGACTACGGCTCGCTGCTGGGCACCACCTTCGGCATGGACAAGCGCCAGAGAGTGCTGACCCACGCAAGCGGCTCGTCGCACGCCATGACGCTCGTGGCGGTGGATCTCGACCAGGCGGGCCAGCCGGTGAAATGGCTTGTGGAGAACAGCTGGGGTCCGGGCGCCAACGGCGGCCACCTGATCATCACCGACCGGTGGATGGACGAGTATATGTTCCGCCTGGTGGTCGACAAGAAGTATCTCACCCCGAAAGCCCGCGCCGTCATGTCGAAAAAAGCCGAACTTCTGCCCCCGTGGGATCCGATGTTCGCTCCCGAGGACTGATTGCGCCCAAACAGGCCGAAAAAGTCCGAAACGACAACCGAAAAACGCATAATGATTGCAGAGTGTAAGACAAAGACGCAGATTTTAGTTAAATTTGTGTTAAATAAGTTTGTCTACTACTTCTTGTATCAGTTTTTGTTACTACTTTTGCATGTGTGTTTTTCATAGTATTAGATTAAGAT
>NZ_PUED01000064.1 GCF_003024925.1 Paramuribaculum intestinale | reverse complement strand
TTGTAATACGGTATTATGACAGATATTTCCGGTCGGCTCATGACTTGATAACGTTGTGAGGCCTCTGTTTATTGTTGCGCGATGGTTGGGTGTGGAATGGACGATAGCAGAGCTGCTTGTTAAGAATGTGTTATAAATATAATTAAATTAAGTTAATTAATAGTTAATATTGAATCGCGATCCCTCCCGGATGCATAAAAAGAGGCGAAATAGAGCTATTGTATGGAAAATATGTTGTAACTTTGCATCACAAAGCAGTCGCGGAGGAGGCCAGAGAGCTTCCTCCTTTTGTTTACGGCTGCGGATGAATATCAGTCAACGAACCCAATCGACAATATGATAGACAAGAATCAACTGACGCTTACGGTCGAAGAGGCACTCCGTGACACGGATCTGTTTCTGGTGGATGTAAGCGTCACGCCCGACAACCGTATAACGGTGGAGATCGACAGTCCGGAAGGTGTGGATATCGACACCTGTGTGGCGTTGTCGCGCAAAATCGAGGCGGCGTTTGACCGCGAGGCCGAGGATTATGAGCTGGAAGTGGGGTCGGCCGGGCTGACCTCTCCTCTGAAGGTCAAGGGACAGTATGACAAGAATATAGGCCACGAAGTGGAGGTGATGTTGCGCGAGGGGGGCAAGAAGCTCTGCGGTGTGCTGCAGTCGGTGAGCGACGATCTTTCGGAGATCTCTCTGCTGACAACCCGCAAGGTGCGTCCCGAGGGCAAGAAGAAACCCGTGATGGTGGAGGAAACCGTCACCGTAAAGCTCGCCGACACCAACCGTGTCACTCCGGTGATCGACTTCAAGTGAGCCGCGGGTTCGGAATCAATATTATAGACGACTTATTTACAATAAAATAAAACCACACAAGATATAAACCGGTTATGGCAAAAAAAGAGGAAACTCCCAATCTGGTGGCATGTTTCGCCGAATTCAAGGAGCTCAAGAATATCGACAAGATCACGATGATCAACGTGCTTGAGGAATCGTTCCGCAATGTGCTGGCAAAAATGTTCGGCACCGATGTCAATCTCGATGTGATCCTCAACCCCGACAAGGGCGACGTGCAGATCTTCCAGAATCTCGAAGTGGTGGAGGACGGCACTGTGACCGATCCCAACCTGCAGATCGGACTGACCGACGCAAAGGCCGATCAGGATCCCGACGCCGAGATAGGCGACGAGCACACCCGCGAGATATTCTTCGCCGACTTCGGCCGCCGCGCCATACTCACCCTTCGCCAGACGCTCCAGTCTAAGATACTCGATCTGCAGAAAGAGGCTATCTACGACAAATTCAAGGAGCTTGAGGGCGAACTGGTCACCGGCGAGGTTTATCAGACATGGTCGCGCGAGACCCTGCTGCTCGACGACGACAAAAACGAGCTGCTACTCCCCAAGAGCGAGTCGATCCCCGGCGACTTCTTCCGCAAGGGTGAGACAGTGCGTGCCGTGGTGTCGAATGTCGACAACAAGAACAACAATCCCAAGATCACCGTCAGCCGCACGAGCGAGAATTTCCTTCGCCGCCTGTTTGAGCTGGAGGTGCCCGAGATCCACGACGGACTCATCAGCATACGTGCGGTGGCACGCATCCCGGGTGAGCGCGCCAAGATTGCCGTGGAGAGCTACGACGAGCGCATAGATCCCGTCGGAGCCTGTGTCGGTGTCAAGGGATCGCGCATACACGGTATCGTCCGCGAGCTTCGCAACGAGAATATCGATGTGATCAACTACACATCCAACCCCTCGCTGTTCATACAGCGTGCGCTCAGCCCCGCGCGGGTGTCGACAATCCGTATCGACGAGGAAGAGAAGAAGGCCGAGGTGTTCCTCCGTCCCGAAGAGGTGTCGCTGGCCATCGGCAAGCAGGGTCTGAATATCAAGCTCGCATCGATGCTTACCGGATATGTGATCGACGTCTACCGTGAGAGCGACGAGGTGCAGGAAGAGGATATCTATCTCGACGAATTCAAGGACGAAATCGATCCCTGGGTGATCGAGACCCTCAAGAATATGGGACTTGTCACCGCCAAAAACGTGCTTGCACTGTCGCGTCAGGAGATTATCGACAAGGCCGATCTCGAAGAGTCGACCGTCGACCAGCTTCTCCAGGTGCTCCGCGCCGAATTCGAGGATCTGCCCGAAGGCGGCGACGAGGCTGCGCCCGAAGCCTGATCGGCGGCGCGACTGACAACTCTCCTCAAACCAACAACAAAAACTGTCAAAACATTATATGGCGAGAACGAAAATAAGTAAAATAGCAAGGGACTTCAATGTGGCCCTCCCCACACTGATCGACTTCCTGCGCAAGAAAGGCATCACCATCGAGGATAACCCCAACGCACGTGTCGACGACAGCGTGCTCGATATTATCGTCAAGGAGTACCAGACCGACAGGGTTCAGAAAACCAAGAGCGACAATCTCTCGGGCGACCGTCACGGCAAGACCAAGGAGCGTCAGCCCGAACAGCGTCAGGCTCCGGAGATAAAAATCGAGGCCCCGGTGCAGCAGGGACCCAAGGTCGTGGGACACATCGATCTCGACTCGCGCAAGCCGGTGGTGACATCGCCGTCGGCAGAGGTGGCCGAAGAGCCTGTCAAGAGCGCTCCGGTCGAGCAGAGCAACGCTGTGGCCGAACCGGCGGCCGAAAATAAGAGCGCCGAGCCGGTAGCTTCCATGACCGAAAAGAAGCCCGAGGCAGAGCCGGCCAAGGTCGAGCCTGAGACAAAGCCTGAGGAGCCGGCCAAGCCGGAGCCTGTGGCCACTGCGAAAGTGGCCGCAGAGGAGGCCGACAAGGCTGAGACGAAGCCTGAAGCCAAGGGTGAAGCAGCATCGCCGGCGGAAGAGCCCGGCAAAGAGGCTGCAGCGTCAGAAACCGATGGAGTGTTCAGCCCCAACGCCCGTCCGACACTTAATATCAATGTGGTCGGCAAGATCGACCTGTCGGCTATCAACCAGTCGACACGTCCTCGCCGTAAGAGCAAAGAAGAGAAGCGCAACGACCGTATCGCCGCCGGTCGTCAGGGCCAGGGTGCTGCCGCAGGAGGAACGGCAGCCGCAGGCGACCGCAAGAAGCGCAAGCGTAACGGAGGAAAAGAAAAAATCGATATAGAGAAGACCGCCCAGCAGTCGGCTCAGAACGGAGGCGGACAGCGCCAGAACCAGCAGAAGGGCGACCGCGACCGCCAGCGCGGGCGCGACCGTCAGCGTCATGGCTCGCAGTCGCATTCGGAAGTGACCGAGGAGGATGTTCAGAGGCAGGTCAAGGAGACTCTCGCCCGCCTGACCAACAAGGACAAGGGTCTGAAGAAATCGGCCAAATGGCGCAAGGAGAAGAAAGAGATCAATGCCGAGCGCGAACGTGAGGCCCACGAACTGGAGGCCGCCGAAAGCCGCGTGCTGAAGCTGACAGAGTTCGTTACCGCCAACGATCTTGCCTCGCTCATGGATGTGCCGGTCAATAAGGTCATAGGCACATGTATGAGCCTCGGAGTGATGGTGAGCATCAACCAGCGTCTTGACGCCGAAACGATCAATATCGTAGCCGAGGAGTTCGGATTCGAAACCGAGTATGTCTCGGCCGAGGTGGTCGAGGCCATCAATCAGGAGGAGGATTCGGAAGATCAGCTTGTCAGCCGTCCGCCGATAGTCACCGTCATGGGTCACGTGGACCACGGCAAGACATCGCTTCTCGACTATATCCGCAAGGCCAATGTAATCGCCGGCGAGGCCGGAGGCATCACGCAGCATATAGGCGCCTACAACGTGAAGCTTGCCGACGGACGTCATATCACTTTCCTCGATACCCCGGGTCATGAGGCATTCACCGCCATGCGTGCCCGAGGCGCGAAGGTCACGGACATCTGTATCATCATTGTGGCCGCCGACGACAACGTCATGCCGCAGACCATCGAGGCTATCAATCATGCTTCGGCTGCCGGAGTGCCTATCGTGTTTGCCATAAACAAGATCGACAAGCCCGCCGCCAATCCCGACAAGGTGAAGGAGGAGCTGGCCAACATGAACTACCTCGTGGAGGAATGGGGTGGCAAATACCAGTCGCAGGATATATCGGCCAAGAAGGGTATCGGAGTCGAGGAACTCATGGAAAAAGTGCTTCTCGAGGCTGAGATGCTTGATCTGAAGGCCAACCCCGACCGTCGTGCCACAGGTTCCATCATCGAGTCGTCGCTCGACAAGGGCCGCGGATATGTGGCTACGGTGCTCGTGCAGAACGGCACTCTCCGTGTTGGCGACGTGATCCTGGCCGGAACCCACTTCGGCCGTATCAAGGCTATGTTCAACGAGCGCAACCAGCGCATCAAGGAGGCCGGACCCTCGGAGCCGGCCCTGATACTGGGTCTGAACGGCGCTCCGACAGCAGGCGACACATTCAATGTGATGGAAGCCGAATCGGAGGCCCGCGAGATCGCCAACAAGCGCGAGCAGCTCCAGCGCGAGCAGGGTGCGCGTACCAAGAAGATCCTCACTCTGGAGGATATCGGCCGCCGCCGCGCCATAGGCAATTTCCAGGAACTGAATATCATCGTCAAGGGCGACGTCGACGGTTCGATCGAGGCTCTGAGCGATTCGCTTATCAAGCTCTCCACTGAGGAGATACAGGTCAATGTGCTCCACAAGGCTGTGGGCGAGATATCCGAGAGCGATGTGACTCTCGCCGCCGCTTCCGATGCCATCATCATCGGTTTCCAGGTGCGTCCGTCGCAGGCCGCCCGCCGCGAGGCCGAGCGCGAGGGAGTGCAGATACGCCTCTATTCGGTCATATATCAGGCTATAGAGGAGGTGAAAGACGCCATGGAGGGAATGCTTGCGCCTGAAATCAAGGAGGAGGTGATCGGTACGGCCGAGGTGCTTCAGACCTACAAGATTTCCAAGGTGGGCACCGTGGCCGGATGTATCGTGCGCGAGGGCAAACTCAAGCGTTCGTGCAAGGTGCGCGTGATACGTGGCGGCATTGTGCGCCACACAGGCGAGCTTGATTCGCTAAAGCGTTTCAAGGACGATGTGAAAGAGGTGCTGTCGGGTTACGACTGCGGTCTGAATCTCCACAACTACAACGACCTTCAGGAGGGCGACATGATAGAGGCCTTCGAGGAGGTGGAAGTGAAGAAGACGCTTTGATAGCACATATCAACATCGGATCGAATATCGGCGACCGTCATGCTCTCATAGGGCGGGCGGTCGCTGCCGTTTGCAGCCGTTTTCCCGGGGCAAGGGTGAGCCGGGCGGTGGAGTCGGAGCCGTGGGGATTCGAAAGCGACAACGCTTTTGTGAATGTCGGCATGATGATAGACTGCGACCTGCATCCGGAAAGTCTGCTCTCGGTGCTGCTCGAGATAGAGCGTGGTGTCGGTGGCGGCGCGTCACACCGCGACGCATCGGGCGGATATGCCGACCGCCTGCTCGATATAGATCTGATCGACTACGGACGTATGGTGTATGTCAGCCGCCGGCTCACGCTGCCTCATCCCCATGCTGCCGGACGGCGCTTTGTGATGGAGCCTCTGCTTGAGCTTGAACCTGACTATCGCAGCCCGCTTGGATAGAAGGCTGTGTCGGAGTGTCCGTCCGGGGTCAGATAACCGGAGAGACTGATTAATATGACAGCGATAGCGCGTCGACCCACAGTGTGCTTCCTCTGTAAGTGGCTGTGACAGGATCGGCTATGGTTATTACCGATGCTGTCTCTTCATCGATGGTGCCCACTGCTGTAGATGAAGCGAGAAGTACTTTGATTTTTGTGGCCTTGACTCCGGGCACTGTGTAGCTCAGCGGCACGGTAAATGCCGTGTAGCCTGTGGCGGCAGGCAGCGCTGTCTCGGCTTTGGCTATGGTGATTTCTGCGCCGTCGGACGATATGCCGGTCACTTCCACTCTGACAAATCCGCGCTCAGCGGTGGCGGTGGATCCCGGCAGATATTTGTAGAATCCGTTCAGTGCCATAGGTCGTGAGGCGAATTCTATTCCCTCGTCGTAGGTTTCGGTCATTGTGGCCGGGTCAAACCGGTATGATCCGAGAAACAGACGTCCGGCCGATCTGTGTGCAGGCCGTGGAATATTGCGGCTATAGTCTGTGTAGGGGGGATCGGGCTGCCGGTAATCGGGAATCTCAGGTCCGTCGATATCCCATCCTACGCTTTGTATGCGAACCCCGTAGGAATTGAGATAAGCGTCGAGTACCGACTCGGTGGAGGGCTGCATATACCAGGTGTTGTGCCGGGCTGCATCCATGCAGAATGTCTTTGCGTTGACGTTGGCCCAGCTCTGGGGGGCTTCCTGTTTGATGTTTGCGTGGTTTTGCCTGTTGAAGATGCCGACGATGGTCTGCGAATACCGGCCACCGCTCGGCAGATTGCGGTACTCAACCGATTTTCTGCGTTCCTCGAAGTCGGCGTTGGGGAGTTGCTGGGCTTTTTCGGTGGTGATATCGACCGGTGCGGTGAAGTCGGCATTGCCGCGCGGCTGGGTCAATACTGTAGCACGCAGTGTGTAGCGGGTGTCGGCTTTAAGTCCGGTGACGGTAATCACGCCGTTGTCTTCCATTCGTGCCAGTTCGATTGTAGGCACGCCGTTGGCGTAGATCGAGGCGTTGCGGGTGATGTACGATGTCAGTCCTGGATCAGATGACTCGATCATTACCACAGCACTGTGGGAGAATGCGTCGACGCTGATATTGAATTCCGGCGCTCGCCGGCGTATGGAGGCTGTGGCCTTGACCGCACCGCAATACATTATCCGTGATCCGATGTCGGACTGTCCGGCCGGAACGTCGAACGTTATCGTCGCGCTGTGGCCTCCGGCTCCGGGTGTCCGGATCGTTTCGGCAGGTGCGGTCCACTGTCCGTCATCGCCGAGAATCTCTACCGCCACGTCGTCAAGCGAGGCTTCGGCAGGAAGCGATATGCGCATGGTGCAGCTGTCGATCCCCATGACGGCCTCGCTCACTTCGATCAGAGTCACATCGACACCGCCAAGTTCTACGGCGAGTATGGCCGGTCGGGATTCTATATTGGTGCGTGTGCGTGCCTGTAGCTGCAGCCGGTGCTGTGTTATGCCCTCTGCCAGCCGAAGATTCGGCACCACCTTGGTGAAATCGACTGTAAGACTTCCGTCGGCCGAACTGACTAATGCCAGACCGAACGAGCGCATTGCCGCCATATCGCTTTCGGATGCCTCCATAAGGTTTATTTCAGCCGGCCATCCTCCGGCGAGCAGCGTGGGTGAGTTGGTGCTCAGGAAAAGCCCGCTCAACAGTGAGGCAGCGTCGACTGTGGCGGCTATGCTGTGGTCGGGCACTGATCCTTCGGTTATGTGCAGCGGCGATCCGTCGGCAAATCCCTCGCAGTGGATTTCAGGCGCTTTGGCGGCAAGAAGCGCCGGCGTCAGGCGTATGGTGACGTTGTCGGTCGATATCCGTTCGTCAAGCGAGAGCGTTACAGCCGGCACATCCGGGTTGTCGGTCGAAAGTGTGAGAGTGGCCGTGTAGCAGTGGCGCGGCAGTGCGTTCTTGATGCAGGTCATATATACGGAGCAGCTTCGTCCGTCGGCAAGCGTCAGGTTCAGACTCACATCGATGTCGCCCGGACGAAGGAATACGTAGCGGGTTTCATCGTGTGAGAAATCCACATATCGGCCTCCGTGGCTGTGGAATGTCACCGAACAGTCGGCGAAGTATTCGCTGAATCCGCTTGTGAAGTCGACGTCGAGCATGGTGTTGGCGAGCGTGCACACCACTTCGGGCTGCGCCTCCTCGCCGCCGTTGAGTGTGAATTCGGCCGAGCCTGTGAAATATGGGCAGTCAAACCCCTCGGTCATGTCTGATCCGGAGTAGACATCGAGGTTGTATTTTCCGGCGAGAAACGGCTGGTCGACCGGAAAATCGGCCAGTGACGCCCATGAATGCGACAGCGAACCGTCGGCGGTGGCGAGTGTGCTGCTCATCTCTTCGGGCAGAGGCGCTGTGCCTACTGTGGGCTGCGACGGGCCGGCGTTGTCGTCATCGATAACGGTCGGATCAATGGTGACTATGGGGTGTATCATGCCGCTGTCGTTGACTGGCGATGACGAGTCGGACGCACAGCTGCCGAGTATCGTCAGCGTGATGGCAAAAAACGTGGTGAGGATGAGGTGTGTAAGAGTATGATGGTGTGTCAATGCGCGTGAGGGTTTTATCAAAAGTCTGTAAAGTTAACAAATATAGGTTAACCGAATTTGTGGCGCGCGCTTAAATATGGTTAAATTTGCACTTTCATTATTTTGAGAGTTACTTAGATACTTGACTTATGACAAAACGTATTGTTGCAGTGCTCCTGCTGGCCATGTCTATATGCGGTGTGGCCGATCTGAGCGCGCAGACTGATCTCCGCAGCCTGATCGGAGGTATTCTCGGGACCAAAACGGCCATCACTCTGGAGTCGGTGGCCGGAACATGGAGATACGACTCTCCGGCAGTGACTTTCAAGTCCGACAATCTGCTGAAGAAGGCGGGTGGAGCGGCGGCAGCGACGGCTGTCGAAAAGAAGCTTGAGCCATATTACAAAACGGCCGGATTCGACAAGGCGGAGGTGACATTCTCGCCCGACTCCACTTTCACCATGAAGCTCGGACGGGTAAGTCTCGGCGGCATAGTGGAGCCGGCTCCGAAAGATTCCGACGCCACGATGACTCTCAGCTTCCGACTTGGCGGCAAAGTGCCGATCGGAAGCATGGACGCTTGCATAAAGCGCAACGGCAAGAATAGTATCGATCTGACTTTCGACGTGTCGAAACTTATATGGATCGTCGATAAGGTAGCGGCCATAAGCGGCAGCTCCTCGGCGCAGGCCATGTCGAAGATACTCTCTTCGTATGAGGGTATAACGGCAGGCTTCACCCTGCGTCCGGCGGCTGCGAAATGAATAAGTTCCGGACGTAAGGTGAAGCCTTGAGAGAAACGGTATATTATCTGAGCGTCGAGAGGGCGGCTTTGTAGTCGGGTTCGTGGGTTATCTCCCCTACGAGCTCCACGTATTCTATTTTTCGGTTTTTATCGATTATCATGACTGCGCGCGCAAGCAATCCGGCAAGCGGGCCGTCGGTCATCATCACTCCGTAGTTCTGGCCGAACAGCGGCGAACGGAAAGCGGAGGCGAATGTCACGCCGTTGATCCCCTCGAGTGTGCAGAATCGACCCATGGCGAAGGGTAGATCCATCGACACGCACACCACAGCCGTATCTTCGAGCTTGGCGGCCTCTTCGTTGAAGCGGCGCACTGACCGGGCGCACACCTCGGTGTCGAGGCTCGGGAAGATGTTGAGCACGATGCGTTTGCCTGCAAAGGTGTCGAGCGAGCAGTCCGATAGATCGGGTGCTGTCAGGTGGAATGCCGGCGCGGCCTGCCCGACAGCGGGCGGTTCGCCGTAAGTGTGGCAGGGTTGTCCTTTGAAATAGATAGTCTGCATAGTTTTTGTGTAGTCATTATATGGCATGGTGGCCGGCCGGTTATTGGCCGGCTACCGTCGTTTTCTGTATAACGTCGGCGGCAAGGTTATTGTTGAATCCGACTATGATGTCGGCCACGCGGCCGTCCTTGCGGCAGATGAGTGCTGCGGGCAGAGTGGCCGCGCCGCAGTCGCGGGCGAGGCCTCGGGCGCTTATGAGTGTGGTTTCGCCGAGTCGTGCCGGCCCGGTCAGCGACTCTATGGTGTCGGCGTGGTTGCCGGTGAACGCCCATATTATGTCGGCTGCAAAGGGAAGCTGTGCCACCCCCTGGCGCACGGCGTCGATAAACTGCCCGGTGAAGCCCCCTTCGGGATCAAGCACCACTATCAGCGTCGGGGAGGCGAAGCGGTCGGTGGCAAGACGCGAATAGCGTTCGCCGGTGAGCGTCGGCAGGGCGAATTCCGGCATCGGGTTGCCCGGCAGGCTCTCCACGCGGAAATTGCTGCGGCGATAGTTGGCGAATACGTCGGGATAGGTTGCGATAAGCTGCTCTTCGGTCAGGGCGGGGCATCCGGCTGGATCTCCGACGGTAGCCGTGAGGTAGTCGGCGTCGACAGTCTGCTCGCTGACGGTGCCGGGGGAGTTCTCATAGTGAAGCCTGACCGGAAGCAAGGTAGAGCAGTCGAATATCATCTCGGCTTCGGAGGCCGTGCGCTCCTGGCCTTCGAGATGCCTCACCGCCCTCAGGGCTGTGCGGCTTATGCCCCCTATGATAGTGTCGGCGTTCAGTGTCATGGTGCATGACGGATCCTTCGCCAGGTTTTCTATCTCGTCGGCAAGAAGTGTCGGTAGCAGGGAGGCGAACTGTGCCGTGCGCTGCACTCCGTCGCCTTTCAGTCCTCCGATCTCGCGTGGACGGAAAGCCATCGAGTCGGCTTCGTAGTGGTATTCCTGAAGCCGACGGGATGAGTATCGGTAGTGGTTGCCTGAGAAGTAGGCCGAGAAGCCGCGCGAGGGTTCGTCGCGTCCGGTCAGCTGCCAGTCGATGACGTAGGAGCATGGGAGCAGCTTGTCGTCGGGAGCGGGGATCTGCCGGAGAGCCACTTCGTAGACCACATCGTCGGAGAGCTGCGGCATCCCGACGGTGAATCTCACCGTATCGTTGTAGCACTGCGCGGAGCGCAGAGCCGTGAGAATGCGTTCAATCCCCCGGACTGCGTTGTCCGGGGGAGTAGGATTGTCGGCTGACGCTGAAGCGAATGCGATAGCTGTGGCAGCCGCCGCCAGCGGCAATCGGATTATCCCTTTCATAAATAAACAAACAGTTGAAAATATATTAGAGCATGGATAAAACGAGATCGTTTTCTGTCATTACAACGTCGGCCGGCCCGAAAGTGTTTTGCCGAGTGTGAAATAAATCGTCGCGAAGGCCGTTATGACTATGATGAGCCTGAACCGGATCCATATACCTGTAGTCAGCGACAGCCGCGGCTCTCTTGCTTTCATCGAGCAGGGGGGGGCGGTGCCGTTTGTGCCGTCGTCGGTATGGCTTGCCTCCGTGCCGTCGCGTTTCGACGGCTGCGGGGCGGTAGTGGCTCTGCACGGCTCTGTCACTGTGGGCGGCAGCCTGACCATCGGCGATCCGTCGGAGGGTGTGCTTTTTTCGGACGGCTGCGACATAGTGGTGTCGTCAGGCGGTGTGGCTCTTGTGGTGGGCGCCGACGTTTCGGGGGGCATCGGTGTGCCGTTTGCCATGAAGCGTGTCTATTATATCTGGAATGTTCCGTCGGGCCGTTCGCGTGGCGATCATGCCCACCTGCGCCAGCGCTCTCTGCTTATGGCGGCCTCGGGCAGTTTCGATCTGACCACCGACGACGGCTCCGGCAGCCGGCTGACCCGACGGCTCGATGTGTCGTCGGGAGCTGTGGCCGTTGATGCGTCGCAGTGGCGCGTCATAGAGCGTTGCAGCGCCGATGCCGTTGTGCTGGCGGTGGCTTCCACACCTTATGATCCGACGGATTATCTATATGACTATGAGCAATTCATCGAAGTGCAGCGAGGAGCAGTCGCCCCGCTATCCGTTTCTTGATCTCGCGGCTGTCAACGCTCCCTGTGCCGGGCGGCTTGCCGAGGCGGCCTGCCGGGTGATAGAGAGCGGGCGCTATATCGGCGGCGAGGAGGTGGAAGCTTTCGAAGGGGAGCTTGCCGCGCTTGCCGGCACGGATTGTGCGGTGGGCACGGGCAACGGCTACGACGCCCTGCGCCTGATTCTGCGCGCGTGGGTGGAGATGGGACGTCTGCAGCCGGGCGACGAGGTGATCGTTCCGGCCCACACGTTCATAGCCTCCGTTCTCGCCGTGAGCGACGCCTCGCTCGTGCCCGTGCCGGTCGATGCCGATCCGCTGACGATGAATCTCGACACTTCGCTCGTCGAGGCGGCTCTGACGTCCCGCACCCGCGCCATAATGCCTGTGCATCTCTACGGTCGTGTGTGCTGGGACGATACTCTTGCTTCTCTGGCCGCTTCGCGAGGGATGCTTGTGGTGGAGGACTGCGCCCAGGCCATAGGGGCGCGCTCTGCTGTGGCCGGACTTTCCGGCAGCTGCCGTGCGGGTGCGCTGGGTCATGCGTCGGCCATAAGTTTCTATCCCACTAAAAACGTCGGCGCGCTGGGCGATGCCGGAGCCGTGCTGACTTCCGACCGTGAGCTTGCAGCCACGGTCAGGGCGCTTGCCAATTATGGCTCTGACCGCCGCTATCACAACATATATGCCGGAGTCAACAGCCGGCTCGATCCGATACAGGCTGCCATGCTGCGCGTGAAGCTCTCGTGTGTGGCCGAGGAGAATGCGGCGCGTTTTGCCCGCGCCATGGCCTACGAGCGCACCATATGCCGTGCCGACCTTGTCAGGCCGCTGATGTCGGATTCGGTCACCGACTGTGTGTGGCACCAGTATGTGGTGCGCTTCACCGGCCCGTCGCGCGACCTGTTCCGCCGGCGCCTGCTCGAAGCCGGAGTGGCAACCGATGTCCATTATCCGGTGCCGCCCCATCTGCAGCCATGCTATGCCCGGCGTCAGCTGGCGCGCACGCCGCTGCCGGTGGCCGAAAGCATCTGCCGTCAGGCCGTGAGCCTGCCGATAGCCGGTGCTCTGACCGTGGCCGACGCTGCCGCGATAGCCCGTATCATCAATGATCTGGAGATATGAATGCCGCGCGGATAACGATGCATCGCTATGCTCCCGATATGGCTGCGGAGTGGAACGATTTTGTGGCGCGGTCAAAAAACGGCACTTTTCTGTTCGACCGCCGCTATATGGACTATCATGCCGGACGGTTTGCCGACGCGTCGGTCATATTCCGTTGCGCAGGCCGCCTCGCGGCAGTCATGCCGGGCAATATCGAGGGGGATCTGTTCCACTCCCACGCCGGACTCACCTACGGCGGACTGGTGACCGACAGCCGGGCTACGGCCGAGGCGGTCGTGGCGATGATGCGTATGCTCGCCGAGGATCTGCGTGCCCGGGGAGTGCGGCGGATGATCTATAAGCCGGTGCCGTATATCTATCACCGTATGCCGGCTCAGGAGGATCTTTATGCGCTGTTTGCCATCGGGGGCGGCGCCTCCATAGTGGGGCGCAGCATATCGTCGGCCATAGATCTCGGTTCGCCTCTGCCTATGTCGGAGGCGCGCCGGTCGGGGATACGCAAGGCGTTGCGGGCGGGGGTGGAGATAGTGCGCTCGGCCGATTATGCTGCGTTCTGGAAGATACTGTCGGAAAATCTGCTGACGCGCCACGGTGCTGTGCCGGTCCATTCGCTGGAGGAGATCACCGCTCTGGCACGTATGTGGCCCGACAGGATCGCGCTCCACGCCGCCATGCTGCAGGGGCGTATGCTCGGGGCGGCGGTGGTCTATGTGACCGACCGAGTGGTTCACACGCAATATATCTCCGCATCGCCTATCGGTAAGAGCCTCGGAGCGATCGACCTGCTTATCCACACCCTTGTCAGCGACACTTACAGTCGCATGCCCTACTTCGACTTCGGCGGCAGCACCGAGCAGATGGGACATCTGCTCAACGGCGGCCTGATATTTCAGAAAGAGGGCTTCGGCGCCCGCGCCGTCTGCTACGACACCTACTCCCTCGCTCTCTGAGGCTTTTTTTGTGACTAATAAGGCTTATAAGACTAACCGAGTCCTATAAGTCTATCATAAGTTCTATAAGTCTATCATATAGGAGTAGCCTGTGCTGTGATCTTCCGGATAAT
>NZ_PUED01000063.1 GCF_003024925.1 Paramuribaculum intestinale | reverse complement strand
CTCGGTCAAAAGTGTCTGATAGAGATTGATTCTATGCATATGAACAATGTTTTTCTCCTTCAACACTTTGGCTGAGGGTTTGTTATGCCCTATAACATTTTTTCAATTCTAATTTTAAACAGTTTCTAAGAGATTGTCTAAAATTCATATCACTTTGCTTTTGAGAGTCTTTCCAGCGTCTTTTTGTTTGCCCCTCGGTCATGTAGCTACGGCTACACTCCCTCATCACAAACAAAAATCCATCTGACAATCCTTCTCAAAATCCGTATTATATAAATTTAGACAATCTCTAAATTGATGCCGGAATTGTCGGCAGTGTATCAGGCGTACTGCGACCAGTCGGTCAGGCGCATGTCGCCGGTGTTCTGGAACGCGGTGTGGAATCCGAGTGATGCGGCAAGGTGGTGGGGAGTCTGGCCGCCTTTGCCCAGCTTGAGATAGTCGCGGAGCAGCTCCTTGTACATCGGATGTGCGCAGTTGTCGATGATGCGCTCGGCTCTCTGCACGGGATCAAGGCCACGGATGTCGGCAACTCCCTGTTCGGTGATGATGACGTCGACGGAGTGTTCGGTGTGGTCGATATGCGAGCACATGGGCACGATGTTGCTAATCAGGCCGCCTTTGGTGATGGAGGGGCATGAGAATATGGAGAGATATCCGTTGCGTGTGAAGTCGCCTGATCCGCCGATGCCGTTCATCATGCGTGTGCCTACCACGTGGGTGGAGTTGATGTTGCCGAATATGTCGGCTTCGAGAGCAGTGTTCATGGCTATGACTCCGAGTCGCCTGATCACTTCGGGGCTGTTGGAGATCTCGGCGGGGCGGATGACGATCTTGTCGCGGAAGAAGTCGAGGTCGTCGAGCACTTCGGCTTCTTTGGCGTCGGAGAGTGTCAGCGAGCATGTGGATCCGAATTTGCATCGTCCCATTCGCATGAGGTCGATCACGGCGTCCTGTATCACTTCGGTGTACATGGCGAACGGTGGCAGCTCCTTGGCGTCGCCGAGGCCGAACAGCACGGCGTTGGCGACGTTGCCGACTCCGGACTGTATGGGCAGGAACTCCTGCGGTATGCGCTGTGCGCGTACTTCGCCGATGAGGAAGTTGCACACGTTGGCTCCGATCTGCAGTGTGGTGTCATCGAGCGCGGTGAATCCCTTGATGCCGTCGTAGGCGTCGGAATGGATTATTCCGGCGATCTTCGAGGGGTCGATCTTGACGGTGGGGTGTCCGATGCGGTCGGATGGCGTGTAGATCGGTATCTCGCGACGGTGGGGCGGGTCGAGAGGCATGTAGATGTCGTGGAGTCCGTAGAGCCCTTCGGGAAGCTTGGTGTTGAGCTCAAGGAATATTTTTTTTGCTTTGGCGGCGTATGTAGGTACGTTGCCGACGCCGGTGCCGAGCACTACTTCGCCGTTTTCGAATACTTTTGCAACTTCGAGTATCGCCCAGTCGAGCTCACCATATGTGTTGTATCTGAATTTCTGTGCAAGCTCCGACAGATGCAGGTCGAAGTAGTGGCAGTCGTGGGAGTTGATGCGCAGTCGCAGGTCGGGGGTATTCTGGTAGGGTGTGCGGCGGGCGATGGCGTTGGCACGCGCGAGCGCTCCGTCGGCGTGGTTGTTGGTCGATGCGCCGGTGAAAACGCTAACCTTGAAGGGGCGTCCGGCCTCATGTTCTTTCACGGCTTTAGCAGCAAGGGCTTCGGTGATTACCTTAGGCGAACCTGAAGCTGTGAAGCCTGATAAGCCAATGTTGTCGCCGTTCTTGATGAGTTCGGCAGCTTCCTGTGCCGACAGAATTGGAAATGCCATTGTTGTAAAATATAAGATTTACGGTAGTTTAGTATTTTCGTGTTAAAATCTCAGAGTCGATAATCGCCTGCCTCCATCGGTTGCGGGCTTGTTTGTTCCGGGTCGATCCTGGTTGTGCGGTCTGGTCGTTGACCTCCAGCGGTCGGTCGGATATGACCCTGACGCCTTCTTCGGGTATGTCAGGCGCGATTTGTCGCGGCGCATGTGTGACAGGCAATGGAGGAGCGTGCCGTCTGACGCGCTCGCGGTGATTGTCATGATCTTGCGTGGCGGCGGCCTCGGCGCGTGAACGGTTGCGTTTGCCTCGTTCGCTTATCCAGGTGAATAAGACGCCGATGACCGCACAGACGATTATGGAGAGGATTTCATCCATGATTGATTTGTCAGTTATGCACTGAATTAGTAATTTTGTGCAAAATTAAAGAAATAAGTGGTGATACGCAAATGAAGTTGAAGCTTTTCATCGAAACTTACGGCTGCCAGATGAACTCGGCCGACAGCGAAGTGATAGCCGCCGTGATGGAAATGGCGGGGTATGAGTTGTCTAACGATCTGGAGGATGCTGATGCCGTGTTGTTGAACACGTGCTCTATCCGCGACAATGCCGAGCAAAAAATAGTAAGCCGTCTGCAGTATCTGCAGTCGGTGAAGCGTCGTAAAAACGGTCGTCTGATCATTGGTGTGGTGGGATGCATGGCCGAGCGAGCCAAGGAGGAGCTGACTGAACGTCATGGCGTGGATCTGGTTGCGGGTCCGGACTCTTATATGTCGCTGCCGGAGCTGTTTGCTGCGGTCGAGTCGGGGCATAAGGCGGTCAATGTGGAGCTGAGCACCACGGAAACCTACCGCGACATAATACCGCGCCGGATAGGCGGAAATCCGATCTCGGGATTTGTGAGCATCATGCGCGGTTGCAACAATTTCTGTTCTTACTGCATCGTGCCCTATACCCGCGGTCGTGAGCGAAGCCGTGAAACCGAAAGCATACTTGCCGAGGTGGCCGATCTGCAGGCCAAGGGTTATCGTGAGGTGACTCTGCTGGGGCAGAATGTCAACTCGTACAGGCGGGAGAACGCCGACGGCTCGGTGACGGATTTTGCCGGGTTGCTCGCGATGGTGGCCGAGGCTGTGCCCGACATGCGTGTGAGATTCACGACTTCGCATCCCAAGGATATGACCGACGAGATACTTCATACGATAGCAGCCCACAGGAATATATGCCGGCATATTCATCTTCCGGTGCAGAGCGGGAGCAACGCGGTGCTTAAGGCCATGAACCGGAAATATACCAGAGAGTGGTATCTCGACCGTATCGGGGCGATACGCCGCATATTGCCGGGGTGTTCGGTCACGACGGATCTGTTCACGGGGTTTCATGGGGAAACGGATGAGGATTTCGAGGCTACGCTCAGTCTGATGAGTGAGGTGGGCTTTGACTCTGCATTCATGTTCAAGTATTCCGAGCGTCCGGGGACGTACGCTTCACGTCATCTGCCCGACAATATCAGCGAGGAGGTGAAGATTGATCGTCTGAACCGCATGATCGAGTTGCAGGGTCGGCTGTCGGCTGAGTCTAACCGCCGTGATGTGGGCCGGACGATGGAAGTGCTTGTCGAGGGCGTGTCGAAGCGCAGCAAGGAGCAGATGGTGGGTAGGACGGATACCAA
Source organism: Paramuribaculum intestinale (assembly GCF_003024925.1). Taxonomy (GTDB): domain Bacteria; phylum Bacteroidota; class Bacteroidia; order Bacteroidales; family Muribaculaceae; genus Paramuribaculum; species Paramuribaculum intestinale. The sequence continues at coordinate 10,245 of NZ_PUED01000063.1, read as the reverse complement.
CAAGACGGTGGTGTTTCCGCGCCGTGCGGTCAAGGTGGGTGATACGGTCAGTGTGACAATCGCCGACTCAACTTCCGCTACATTGCTTGGCGAATGATCTGCAGACGGGTGAGTTTTCGTGGCTGACCTTGGCGAAATTCCGGCAGGCTCTGGCGAAAAATCATTAAATGGGGTTAAAAATCTTGACATCGGGGTGGCTGATGTGTTATCTTTGCAGTTTGTAAAACAAGGGGTGGGCAAATATGATAGCCCGGCTCACTATATCTAAATCATTGAAGCGTATGAGCAGAGATAAACGAGGGCGTGGAATCCCTGTAAGAAGCACTCAGCTGACAGCTACTGTCAGCGTGGCGCTTGTGTTGGTCATTCTTGGGCTGACGGCTCTGCTGGGTCTGGCGGCGCGAAGTGTCAGTCATGACATACGCCAACAGGTGGGATTTGTAGTCGTTATGGCCGATGGCGCTTCGGAAAGTCAGGTGTTGTCGATGAGGAATTATTGGCGCAAGGCTCCGTATGTGGCCAATGTGCGCTATGCGTCGGCCGAGGAGGTCATGGCGCGTTGGCAGGAGCTGGCCGGAGATGATGGCTCGGAGAAGGCGTTGCTTGGTGTGAATCCGTTCAGCCCGGAGTTTGAGGTCTCGGTGACGGCGGCATACAGCAATCCTGACAGTCTGAAGGCTGTGACTGATGCTGTCAGACGGTTGCCGGGTGTCGGTGACGTGCAGCTTCATTCTGATCTGATCAAGGCTGTAAACAATACGATGCATTCGCTCACGCTGGTGTTGCTGATAGTGGCGGTGTGTCTGCTGACTATATCTTTCGTGTTGATCAACAACACTGTGAGGCTGACGATCTATTCCCGTCGTTTCCTTATCCATACGATGAAGCTTGTCGGTGCTACGCCGGGCTTCATACGCCGGCCGTTTGTGGTCAGCAATATCCTGCAGGGTCTGATCGCTGCCGCTGTGGCTTCGACAGTGCTTGGCGGTTTGCTATGGTATCTTACTACGGTCGATCCGGAGGTGATGCGTGCGGTTGGTGTCGATGGTCTGATAGCGGTGCTTGCGGCTCTGTTCGTGCTCGGGGCTGCGATATGCGGGCTGTCGGCTCTGCTGTCGGCCAACAAGTATCTGCGTGCCGATTACGACGAGATGTTCTGCTGATAAAGCGGCAGACACTATGCATGGGCTGATGGAGCAGTGATGCGTGTGGCGTGAAATATTCGGACAAATGATGTAAGTAGGTATTCAAGTGTAAGTGATAGTAAGTGAAAGAAAGTCTTTTAGGATAAATTGAATTCGAACGCTTACTATTGATATAATAAAATTATCGATAATGACAAATAACAGCAGGCTGCAGCAGGGCGATGATGCCGGTGCACTGGAGCGTGAGTCATACGTAAGACTTCCGCTGGTAAAGATCAATTTTATCCTGATGGCTGTCGCGGCCGCAGTGATCGTGACCGGTTTTCTGTTGATGACCGGAGCTCCTTCGACCGAAACGGAGTTTAATCCCGATATATTCAGCACGCGTCGCATAGTGGTCGGTCCGACTATGGCGTTCCTCGGATTTATATTCATGGGGATAGGTATAATGTGGCGTCCGCGCGCCAGCAAAAGCAAGCATGAGGAGGGTGCTGAGTGATGGATTGGATAGATGCTCTGATACTCGGTCTGGTCCAGGGACTGGCCGAATACCTGCCGATAAGTTCGAGCGGTCATCTTGAGATATGCCGGGAGGTGCTTGGCCTGCAGCTTGCGGGTGCGGAGGCACTGGAGTTTGACACGGCGCTGCATGTGGCCACGGTGTTGAGCACGATAGTCGTTTTGTGGCGTAAATTCGTGCCTTTGTGTGTGAGTTTCTTCACATGGCGTCGTGACGATAATTTCTCTTATGTGTGCAAGATACTGGTGTCGTGCATTCCGGTGGCAATCGTCGGTGTTTTTTTCAAGGACACTGTAGAGAGTTTCTTCGGCGGTAGTCTGACATTGGTGGGCTGTTGCCTGCTGGTGACGGCGGCGTTGCTTTCGTTCGCTTATTTTTTCAGGACACGTCCGACGCTGGAGCAGGCTGTGGCCGATGGCAGCAGTAAAGATCCGGGTCATGGCGTGAGATGGATCGACGCGGTGGCAATGGGTATCGCCCAGTCGATCGCCGTTTTGCCGGGTCTGAGCCGTTCTGGTACTACGATAGCAACCGGTATTTCAATGGGTGCACGCCGCAGCGCTGTAGCTGAATTTTCGTTTTTCATGGTCATAATCCCGATTCTCGGGGAGGCTTTGCTCAATGTCATGGACATGGCTTCGGGCGAGAGTGCGGTGATAAATACCATAGGCTGGCTTCCGCTGACGGTGGGTTTCGTGGCGTCGTTCGTATCGGGCTGCGCTGCCTGCAAGTGGATGATAGAGATAGTGAAGCGTGGTAAGCTCGTGTGGTTTGCGGTTTATTGCGTGGCAATGGGCCTGGTGTGCATACTGTGGTGATAATCATGCAGGAGATGGATATCAGCGCGAAAAAAGATTTTGTCGAGGGGGAGATACTTGCCGTCGACAAGCCTCTTGGCTGGACCAGTTTCGATGTGGTGAAGCGTCTGCGTGGCACTGTGCTGCGTCGTCTGGGGGTGAAGCGCTTCAAGGTTGGACACGCCGGAACGCTCGATCCTCTGGCTACGGGGGTGATGATAGTGGTCACCGGCAAGGCAACGAAGCTCATAGAGCAGCTCCAAAGCGGTGTGAAGGAGTATGTGGCGACGATAGCGCTTGGTGCGACCACGCCGTCGTTTGACCTCGAAACGGAGATTGATGCCCGGTTTCCGGTGGAACATATTACCCGCGAACTTGTGGAACAGGTTCTGGAGCGATTCAAAGGGCGGATAGAGCAGATACCGCCGCAGTATTCGGCCTGCAAGGTCGACGGCAAGCGGGCATACGAGAAGGCCCGTAAGGGTCAGTCGGTGGATCTTAAGGCAAAAACTCTGGTGATCGACGAGATAGAGCTGACAGAATATAGTCGGGAGAGCATCACGATAAGGGTGGTGTGCAGCAAGGGCACGTATATAAGGGCGCTTGCGCGCGACATCGGTCAGGCGCTCGGATCGGGCGGTCATCTGACGGCTCTCAGGCGCACACGTGTCGGGGAAGTAGGCATCGATGACTGTCTGTCGGTGGATGGCACCGTGGAGATGATACGCGACGCTGAGCTGGCGGAGCAGCCTGATGCGGCGATAAAGCAGTAAAATCAAAATCAGAAAAGGATATGAAACTTTCACAGTTTAGGTTCAAGCTTCCGGAGGAACTGATCGCACAGCATGCTTCGGAACATCGCGACGAGGCTCGCATGATGGTGGTGCACCGTGCTTCGGGCGAGATCGAGCACCGTGTGTTCAAGGATATAATCAATTATTTTGTTGACGGGGACATATTCGTGTTTAATGATACGAAGGTGTTTCCGGCCCGTCTGTATGGCAACAAGGAGAAGACCGGTGCTAAAATCGAGGTGTCGCTGCTGCGTGAGCTTAATGCTGAAAACAAGTTGTGGGATGTGCTTGTAGAGCCGGCCCGCAAGATACGCATAGGCAACAAGCTTTATTTCGGTGATGACGACTCGATGGTGGCCGAGGTGATAGACAACACGACTTCGCGCGGCCGCACTCTGCGTTTTCTTTATGACGGTGATCATGATGAATTCAAGGAGGCTCTGTTCAAGCTCGGACAGACGCTTCTGCCCGAATACATCAAGCGTGAGCCTGAAGAGGAGGATGCCGAGCGTTATCAGACGATATATGCTGACAAAGAGGGTGCTGTGGTTGCTCCCGCAGCCGGTCTGCATTTTAGCCGTGAGCTGCTGAAGCGCATGGAGATCAAGGGTATACATCAGGCTTTCCTGACTGTTCACAGCGGTCTGGGCAATTTCCGCGAGATAGATGTGGAGGATCTGACCAAGCACCGCATGGACTCCGAGCAGATGGAGGTGAGCCAGGCTCTGGTGGATATGGTCAATGGGGTAAAGGACAATGACCATCGTGTGTGTGCGGTGGGCACATCTGTGCTCCGCGGCATAGCCAGTGCGGTAAGCATGGGGGGCCACATGAAGACTTATTCGGGCTGGACAAACAAGTTTATCTTCCCTCCGTACGATTTCACTGTCACAGATGCGCTTGTGACCAATTTTCACATGCCGTATTCGATAATGCTCATGATGACAACGGCGTTCGGCGGCTATGATCTGGTGATGAAGGCCTACGATGAGGCAATCAGTGAGAAATACCGTTTTGGCGCCTATGGCGACGCAATGCTGATATTGTAACAGCCGGCAGTTGGAGCAGTCAAGCGAATATCTGACTCTGGCCGGAAAGTCGACGGCTACGGTCAGGGAGAAAATGAGCCGTTTCATAGCCTTTGCCTTTCCGGTGGCTACTGCGGAGGAGGCGAAAAGCGCCATAGCGGCTATCGCCAATGAGTATCATGACGCCCGCCATGTGTGCTGGGCTTATCTTCTCGGTCCGGGCGGGCGTGAGTGGCTTTCGAGCGACAATGGAGAGCCGTCGGGGACGGCGGGCAAGCCGATCCTGGGTCAGATCCGTTCGGCTGGACTGACTAATGTGGCGGTGGTCGTTGTGAGGTATTTCGGCGGTATAAAGCTTGGCACTTCCGGACTGATCGTGGCATATCGCGAGGCAGCCCGTGAGGCGATCGAGGCCGGAGAGACTGTGAGCCGCTGCGAGGAGGAGGAGGCGTCGATAAGCTTCGTGTATGAGGATATGAATGCGGTAATGACTACTCTTAAGGCTTCGGAGGCGCGGATATTGGAGCAGCAGTTTGACAATATTTGCAGGCTGCGGCTGTCGATCAGGCGCGATCATCTGGAGGGGCTGCTTGCAAGGCTTCCGGCCAAGCGTGTGGACTGAGGCCATACCACAGTGTAAAAGAAGACGCAGTGTCGAAACTCATAATTTTGACACTGCGTCTTCTTTTATGTATGTCGGTTGATAATCCGGGTGTGTGGATCAGAGAGCAAGGAGGGCTTCGATGTTTTCTTCGAGCTTGGCTTTGCTCTGCGATCCGGCAAGACGGAGGTCGCGGATCTGCTGACCGTTTTTGAAGAAGAGGATCGTGGGGATTGACATGATGCGGTATTCGTCGGAGAGTTCGGTTTCTTCTTCGATGTTGTATTTGCCGATGTGTACGCGACCGTCGTATTTTTCGGCGAGTTCGTCGATGACAGGCGCCATGCGCATGCACGGGCCGCACCATGTGGCCCAGAAGTCGATTACTACGGGTTCGCCGGAGGCGATGATGGATTTTACGTCGGAATCGGTAAATTTGATTGCCATGATAGTGTATAGGTTATATGGTTGATCTATTAGTTTTCGGTAGTGCAAAGGTAGTTATCTTTATGGAGAAAGGGAAGAGTGTGGACAAAAAAAATTGCTCTCGCCGGCTTTTCATCAAGCCGTGGAGCAATCGTCGCTGTGTCTGTGATCCGTAAAGCCGGATCGGTAGGGTACATCGTCTTTATTTGTTGAAACCGGTCGGATTGCATCCAGCTGATGCTGGAGTCCGAACCGGGATCGATGATTGTGGGGCTTGTCGTGGACTTACCTGTGGAGGTAGGTCATTGAAGCCGCTCCGATGTACCATTCAGATACTTTTGTCAAAAGTCTTTTCATCTTGGCGTCCTTTCTTTATGTTAGACTTCTGTTGGTGAACGCTGAAGCTTGTGCCTATCGGATTCAGCTTCGTCTGATGGCGGGCTTTGACGTCTGATCATCGATTTGAGTGATCAGTCGCTGTCCGCGTGTCTTTGGATCTTACTCGATGGTGCAGTCGCCCGTGATGCGGAAGAATGTACCATAGGTGAGATGAAGACCTTTGATCATTTTAATCATCTGACGCATAATACTTAAATTTTAATTAAACCTAAAACAATCTATGTCTCCGACTCTTCGGAGATTCTATAATATATACACTTAACTCGGTGCAAAGTTAGTGGATATTCTGCTAATTATGCTCAAAAAATATGTTTTTTAACATAAAAAATTTAGTAATAGGCTTATTGTCTATGGGTAATGGTTTAGCCTCTGAACTGCCTAAAACGTTGTGCGGGATTCTCTTCCTTTGCGGGTTCGGGTGCGGCCTTGTCGATGGCAAACTCTATGTTCATGTCGGTGAGCGCTTCGAGCACCTGACGGTTGAGGTTGATCTTGCTCATGGACTGCATGGTGATATAGCGGTTGGCCGACGGCTCGAAGAATCGTACGGTAAGCGGTACGGGTGAGGATTTGTCGTCGGCCGGAGTGTCGTCGGCGCCGGCCATCATGGCGCTGAGTATGTCGTAGACGGCTGTGTTGAGCTGTTCGGGGTCGAGGGTTATGGTGATGCCCCGGATCAGTTTTCCTTTGAGGTTTGACAAGAGGTTGATGTCGGCTACTGAAAAGAATATGTTGCCGTCTTTCCGGAGGCCGTACTGGCCTTTGACATATACTGCGGTGTTGGGGATGCCGAAGTTGGCGAACTGATAGAAGCTTTTGTCGTTGAGGTAGATTTCGGCGGTGCCGTTGTAGTCTTCGATCTTGAGGTATCCGTAGCTTGAGCCGTTCTGTCCCTGTCGTCGGTCAAGGCCGATGACGATGCCACCGTAGGTGTAGACACGGTCGCGTGTGACGTTTTCTGTCTTGTAGTCTTTGAGCTGGTCGAGTCCGTATTTCATTTCGAGGAACATGCCGTCGAGCGGGTGGGCTGAGTGGAAGATGCCCACGAGGTCGCGCTCTTTTTCGAGCTTGTAGGCGTCGATCCAAGGGAGGGCGGGGTTGACGGGTGGGCGTCCGGCGATGGTCAGTGTGGGGTCGTCATCGCCGAACAGGCTCAGTCCCTGTGTCTGTTTGTCAGCTTGGAAAAGCTGGCCGTAGCGCATGAGTGCTTCGCTGAAAAACTCTCCTTTGGAGTTTTTTTCAAAGAAGTCTTCTCGTTTGATGTCGGGTGCGAAACAGTCGAATGCTCCGGCATAGGCGAGATTTTCGATCAGTCGGCGGTTGAGCGCTGCGGTGGGCACGCGTTCGATAAAATCGTATACTGATTCGAACGGGCCGCCTTTTGCGCGTGCGTTGATTATCTCGGTGACCACAGCTTCGCCTACTCCTTTGATAGCGGCGAGTCCGAATCGGATGTCGCCGGCTGCGTTGACGCCGAATTCAAGGTAGCTCTCGTTGACGTCGGGTCCCTTGATGGTGATGTGCATCCGTTTGCATTCCTCCATGAATATGGTGAGCTTGTTGATGTCGGAGCGGTTGCGTGAGAGTACGGCGGCCATGTATTCGGCGGGGTAGTTGGCTTTGAGCCATGCTGTCTGGAATGCCACCCACGAGTAGCATGTGGCGTGGCTCTTGTTGAACGCGTAGGAAGCGAATTTTTTCCAGTCATTCCATATCTTCTGTAGCGCTTCGGGCTTGTGGCCGTTGGCCTGTCCTCCCTCCATGAACAGTTTTTCAAGCTCGTTCATCTTGTCGATGAGCTTTTTGCCCATTGCTTTGCGGAGGGTGTCGCTCTGTCCGCGGGTGAATCCGGCCAGCAGTCGCGACAGCAGCATGACCTGCTCCTGATATACGGTCACTCCATAGGTGTCCTTGAGATATTTTTCCATCTCAGGAATGTCGTAGACGATCGGCTCACGTCCGTGCTTTCGGGCGATGAAGTCGGGGATGTAGTCCATGGGGCCGGGGCGGTAGAGCGCATTCATGGCTATGAGGTCCTCGAATGTCGATGGTTGTAGCTCGCGCAGGTATTTCTGCATGCCGGTGGACTCGAACTGGAATGTGCCGATGGTGTTGCCCTGGCAGTAGAGGTCGTAGGTCTTGCGGTCGTCTATGTCGATTGTTTCGATGTCAATGACTTTGCCTGTGGTGCGCTTGATGTTGGCAAGCGCTTCTTTTATGATGGAGAGCGTTTTCAGTCCGAGGAAGTCCATTTTGATCAGTCCGGTTTCCTCGATTACTTTTCCTTCGTATTGTGTGACGATGGTCTTTTCCTTGGAGTCGGAGCTTTTGTCGACTGCGGTGCTGACCGGCACCCAGTCGGTGATGTCGTCGCGGCATATTATGACTCCGCAGGCGTGCACTCCGGTGTTGCGCACGGTACCTTCGAGTTCGCGCGCGTAGCGGAGCGTTTCGACAACGAGTGGGTTGTTGCTGCTGAGTTCGGCTTTGAATTGCGGCACGTAGTTGTAGCAGTTGTCAAGCGACGGATCGAGCGCTTTGCCGTCGACTTCCGGCATGCGCTTTGGGATGAGTTTGGTCAGTCGGTCGCTTTCGCTCAGCGGGAGCTGTTCGACACGTGCGACGTCCTTGATGGCCAGTTTGGATGCCATGGTGCCGTATGTTATGATGTGTGCTACTTTTTCGGCTCCGTATTTTTCGGTGACGTAGCGGAGCACGTCTTCTCGTCCGTCGTCGTCGAAGTCGATGTCGATATCGGGGAGCGAAATTCGGTCGGGGTTGAGGAAGCGTTCGAACAGCAGGTCGTATTTCACCGGGTCGATCTGTGTGATGCCGAGACAATAGGCTACCGCGCTGCCGGCGGCCGATCCTCGACCGGGTCCGATGCTGACGCCGAGGTCTTCGCGTCCGGCTCTGATGAAGTCCTGCACGATGAGGAAGTAGCCCGGGAAACCCATGGTCTTCATGATGTGGAGCTCGAAGTTGATCCGTTCTTCCAGTTCGGGCGTGAGGGGAGTGCCGTAGCGTCGGGCAGCACCTTCGTAGGCGAGTTTTCTGAGGTAGTCGGCCTCGAGTTTTATTCGGTAGAGTTTGTCGTAGCCTCCGAGCTTTTTTATTTTGTCGTCGGCCTGTTCCTGGGTGAGCACTACGTTGCCGTTTTCGTCGCGTGTGAATTCGTCGAAAAGGTCTTTTTCGGTCAGTTGGCGTCGGTATTGCTCTTCTGTGCCGAAATCTTCCGGTATGGCGAATGTGGGCATGATCGGCGGGTGGTCGATAGAGTAGTGCTCTACTTTTTGCAGTATTTCGAGGGTATTTTCGAGCGCTTCGGGGATGTCGGCAAAGAGTTCGGACATCTCGGCCTGTGTCTTGAGCCACTCCTGTTTGGTGTAGCGCATGCGTTGCGGGTCGGTAATGAAGCTGTTGGTGCTGACGCATATCAGGCGGTCGTGGGCTTCGGCGTCGTCATAGTTGACGAAATGAACGTCGTTGGTGGCTATGATCTTGATGTTGTGACGCCGTGCGATTTCCACCATTTTGGGATATACCGCTTTTTCGTCTTCCCATACGGTGCGGTTGGATCCGGGGCGGTCAGTGGGATGGCGCTGTATTTCTATATAATAGTCGTCGCCGAATGTTTCTTTCCACCATAGTACGCTCTTTTCGGCTTCCTCCATGCGGCCGTCGCGTACAAGGCGTGGTATTTCTCCTCCGAGACACGCCGATGCGATGATGAGTCCTTCGCGACGCTCGGCGAGGGATTTTTTGTCGGTTCGAGGATGCATGTAGAAGCCCTTGGTCCATGCCTCCGAAACGAGTTTGATCAGATTTTTGTATCCGGTAAGGTTCTTGGCGAGGACGATCAAGTGGCGTCCGGTATCGCGTTTGTCGGTATGCTCGAGGTTTGATCCGTTGGCCACATACATCTCGCATCCGAGGATTATGCGGAAGTCGCCGTTCTTAATACGGTTGATGCGGTTTTCAAAGAGTGCCGTTTTGGCTGCATCGGCGCTTTTCTGGGCTTTTTCAAGTTTCTTTTTGTAGCCTTTCATGCATCCACCATTAACGTAGTTGTAGAGTTCTTTCACTCCAAACATGTTTCCGTGGTCGGTGATGGCTATTCCGGCCATGCCGTCGTCGAGAGCTTTGTCGACAAGTGCGGAGATGCTTGATTGTCCGTCGAGCAGTGAATATTGTGTATGTACGTGCAGGTGTACGAATGGTGTTGTGGCCATAGGATGACTATATAAATAATAAAGGGGAGTCTTCGCCGCGTGTTTTGGAGCGGGGATTCAAAGTTACGAATTTTGCGGGGATATGTCTGTATCCGGCGGGCAAAATCGGATCGACAACGCTTGTGGCTTTTTTTTTGAGATTTTTTTTGATGTGATATGGTGCTGAATTGCAATGTTTTGTTGAAAAAGTTGGTTTTGGTGGTGTAATTTTCTTTGCGAAAAATTTGGTGGGGAAGATTTTTGGGTGTAACTTTGCACTCGCTTTCGGGAAGCAACGCTCCTGAGAGTCGCAAAGAGAACATT
>NZ_PUED01000062.1 GCF_003024925.1 Paramuribaculum intestinale | reverse complement strand
CTATAAGGTGGGTTACTGGCACGTGACGCCTCCCAACGATTCCATTCCCGGCGATACGATCGAGCACCGCACATACATACCGGTGTCGAGTTTCATCTGGACACTCGACTACAACAAGGCCCGCCATGTGTTTGACAACACTGTGCCTGCGGCGGCGGAGGATTTCTGGCGCAATACGTATCTGTCGGACGGGTACACTCACGACAATACATCGTACTGGTCGCTTTCTAACACTCTCGGTGTGTCGCTTCTCGAAGGTTTCCACAAGTATGCGAAAGCGGGTCTGGCGGCATATGTCACTCATGAGATCAGGCGTTACAATCAGACCGTCGACAGCATTCCGTTGACCGGCATCGACAGGCCGGAGGGTCTGACTCCATATCCGTTTGACAGCAAGCTGCGTCCGAAGGTGACCGAAAATCTGCTTTATGTCGGCGGACAGCTGACAAAGCAGTCGGGCCGGTTGCTGAGATACGATGTCACCGGCAGGCTCGGCATCGCCGGCACTGCGGCGGGCGATGTAAGGGTAAACGCCAATCTCTCCACACTGTTCAGGCTCAAGGATGACACGGTGAGGATCAACGGATATTTCAACTTCTCGAACGAGGAGGCCCCGCTGCTGATGCGACAGTATGTGTCGAATCATTTCATCTGGAAAAACGATTTCGGCAAGACGCGTCGTGTCAAGGCCGGAGGATGGCTGCGGATTCCGCTTACAGGCACATATATAAATGCCGGGGTCGAGAATATACAGAATCTGATATATTTCGGACCTGACTGCCTTCCGGTGCAGCATAAGGGGAGCGTGCAGGTGGTGAGCGTCAATCTTCGTCAGAATTTCAGCTACAGGGCGCTCAACTGGCAGAACAACATCACGTATCAGGTGACATCGGATCAGGCGGTGCTGCCTGCGCCGAAGCTGGCGATCAACTCCAATCTGTTTGTCTACTTCAAGGTGGCCAGGGTGCTTGAGGTGCAGCTCGGCCTCGATTGCGATTATTACACGCGCTATTATTCGCCGTCGTATCAGCCGGCCACGATGGCGTTCTACAACCAGCGGGAGATCGAGGTGGGCAATTATCCTTTCATGAATCTCTATGCCAATATGAAACTGAGCCGTACGCGATTCTATGTCATGATGTCGCATATCAATCAGGGTCTGACGGGCAAGAATTATTTCGCAATGCCCCATTATCCGATGAATCCACGGCGGTTTCAGCTCGGATTGTCGGTGGATTTCGCCAACTGATCTCTACGAAAATCCTCTCTAAGAGTATGTTTGAATTTAACACGAAGAAATATATAGGGACTTCTTTCCATCCCCTCAAAGGTCTTTTCGGGCGATTCGCGTCAAGTTTCATCGGTCACGATGCCCGCATCGCTCCCTCATCAACTCACGCGAATCTCTCCGAAAATCCTCTTTGAGTGAATAGAAGTGAAATTCAAACATACTCTAAATGAATGGAAGTGAAATTCAAGCACACTCTAAGATATGACCGAAAGCCCTCTTCGAGGCTGGCACTGTATGGACTGCTGCTCGTGGCGGCTCTGACACTGATGTTGTGTGTGCGCACATGCAGTATGCCCACTCTGCGCGTGGCCGAGCGGCATCCTTCGGGTGGCGACACGCTCGATGTGGCGATCGAGTACGGGCCATTGTCGCTCTACCGCTACGATGACACCCTCGGCGGTTTCTCTTACGATTTGCTGCGACAGCTGGCGTCGGAGCGCGGACTGCATCTGAAGTTCCACCCCGTGGTGGCTCTCGGCGATGCTCTCAGTGGGCTTGACGAGGGATTGTTCGATATAGTGGTCGGGGCGATGCCTATGACGGAGCGTTATCGGGAGCGCTATGCGTTCACCGCTCCGGTATATATTGACCGTCAGGTGCTTGTGCAGCTGCGTGATTCGGCCGGTAAGGCGCCCATCGGTTCGCAGCTCGACATGGCCGGCCATGAGGTGTGGGTCATGGCTCAGTCGCCGGTGGCCGACCGTCTGCATAATCTCGCATCGGAGATCGGCGATACGATCTATGTGGTGGAGGATCCGGCATACGGCAGCGAGCAGCTGTTTATCATGACGGCTACCGGTGAGATACCGTCGGCTGTGGTGAACGAGCGGATAGCGCGCGTCATGGCTGCGGATTATCCGCAGGTGGATATATCGACGGCGGTGTCGTTCAATCAGTTTCAGTCGTGGCTGTGCAGAAAAGCCGATTCACTGCTTGTGAACCGGCTTGATACCATTATGGAGGCGCATCGCCAGACCGGCGGTTATCGCGAGCTCTCGCGCCGTTATTTTCCCTGAGGCCGGATTTTCCCGGGGGCTTGTGCGTCGGGATCGTAAATAAGGTCGGCTTCGCGTGATCCGTCGGGAGTGGTGAATACAAACGTGAACATCCACTTCACCAGTCGTGTTTCGGGTGTGGAGAAGCTGCCTACGGGGAGTTTGATCATCACGTCGTTCCAGCCTTTGCGGAGCTTGACGGGGAGTGGACGCCGCGCTGCGGCATTTTCGTTTGTAAGTGAAATTTCGTTGCTTCTGACCCGGTGGGTCGACTGCCATGCCGGAGGCGCTACTGTGTCGCCGTTGATCCATATCCGGCTGTGGCGGTAATCCCAGCAGCCCGGCAGAGGGGCGAGGTCGGGTTCGGACCGGCTGTAGTTTTGTGTTTCTGCCTGCAGGCCAACTGTCTGGTCGGCCGGAGAGTAGACGCGTGTGAACGCGTATGCCGTGTGGTCGGGCTGCGGATCAGCATAGAATCCGGGTATGGTGGCTGAACCCCATACGTGCCGCAGATATATGCCTGCGCCGGTGGCGCGACGTGTGTTGTAGACAGAGTCGGCATAGGTGTAGCTCTGTGCCGGTCCTTCGGTTTCGGGCGGAAACCGGCGGCTGAGATCGCCTCCGTTGGGAAATGCGTCGGTGATGCGCCAGTGCACGTTGGTCTGTTTCACGTAGGGTATGGCGAGGTGGCGCAGCGATGTGGCCTTGTGGTGCAGCATGCGTCGCTCGAAGTCGGCAAACTCTTTGAAATCGTCGGTGCCGGGTCGGTCCATGTTGGTTCCAAGGCTGTCGAAGTATTCTGTGCCTCCTCCTCTCCACGCTCGTTCGGCCATGGCCATCATTATCGGGTAGAGATTGTTCTGGCTGGCATTGGTCGCCTCATCGGCCACATAGCGGTCGTTCCAGATGGCTATTTCCGCTCCGGCTACATCGGGTGTGGCCGATGTCAGCCGGTAGATCTTGCTCCGATAGAGGGCGCGTATGTCGGCATAAAGATCGAAATGGTTGAGATAGTGTAGCTTGGAGTCTATGGCCGGAATGCCTTTCTGCCCTTTGCCGCGATAGCTCCAGAGGTGTGTCATGTCGATCTCTCCCGGTTCATAATGCCATCCCGGATTCCACGATATGACTTTCTTGCCGTGGCTTCTGACGAATGCCACCATTTCAGGCACAAATTCTGGGTCGGTGAAGCGCACTTCGTCGGTGCCGATATGCAGATACGGGACTTCATCAAACGTGGCGCATGCCTCCTCGACAAGCAGCCGGAGTATCTTCTTGCCTTCGGCCGACTGCATGTCGTGGCGGAATGTGCGCTCGAAAGCGGCGCTATGCCCGGGCATATCTATCTCGGGCAGGAGCATGATGCCTCTTTCGCGGCAGTATGCCACGAGCTGCCGGGCTTCGTCGATGGTGTAGTAGCGGCCCGGCTGGCGGGTGGTGTTGATGCTGTCGTTGAGCATCGGGAACAGGCGGCTCTCCAGACGCCATGCCTGGTTTTCGGTCAGATGCCAGTGGAATACGTTGAGTTTGAAGAGCGACATGGCGTCGATCTCGCGTTTGAGTTCGTCGAGGCTTATATAGGAGCGGCCGACATCCATCATGAATCCGCGCCAGGGGAATGCGGGCCAGTCGGTGACGCTGCATCGTGGCAGCCGCAATTGTCGCGATGGGGTGCTTTCCGCCAGCTGTCGCAGTGTCTGCAGCGCCCATCGTATGCCCTTGGATGAGACGGCGCTGACGTCTATCCGCCGGTTGTCGATGCCGAGGGTGTAGGCCTCGTCGTTGATGCCGGCGCCGGGGATGGAGTCGACGATTTTTCCTGTGATGAGGAATCGTGCGCGCGGGTCGATTCTGACGCCGAGAGCAGTCAGCGTGTCGGCCCACTGTGCCGAGTCGGCAGCCATCATCAGGCGTGCGGCGCTGATTCTGACATCTCCGCCGTGGAACTCGATGTGCTGCGGAGCGGGCAGCAATGTGTGGGAGGTTTCGGTAGTCCGGGCTATAATCGGCATTGCCGAAATAGCGGTGGCAAGCATTGCCAGCAGTGTGTGTCTGATTGAGTGCATCGGTTTCGGGGTATTTAATCTATTTCATTCTCGATTATGGCTTCGCATGCCTGGACCAGCTCGTCGTACCATTCCTTGCCGAAACGTTCGGTCAGGGGGGCTTTCATGAACTGGTACAGGCGTATGCCGAGGCGCCGGCCGTTGGCTTCGGCGCTCCGGCATATTTTCCATCGGTGGTAGTTGACGGCGGTGAACGAGGGGTATTCGGTCAGGCGCAGCGGATAGAGATAGCATGATATCGGTTTGCGGAACGATCCGGTGAGTCCCTGCCTGAAGGCGCTGTCGATGGCACACAGGCATTTGCCGCCGGGTGCGTGGCATGTGAACACGCAGTCGCGGCCACCTACTATCGAGGTGACGAGGTCGCCCTCTTCGTCGATGTAGCTGACTCCCTGTTCGCCGATCACGCGTCGTGCCTGCGGGGTGAGCTGCTGCTCGACAATGGGGAGCACTCTCTCAAGTTCGCGCTGTTCGGCAGTGGTGATGGGGGCGCCGGCGTCGCCCTCTATGCAGCATTGTCCGAGACATTGGTCGAGATCGCAGCAAAAAAAACGTTCGGCCAGGTCGAGCGACACCAGCGTATTTCCTATTTCTATCATGATTTCTTCGTTTTTATCTTCGTTGGTCATCGGTCGTTTGTAATGACGGTCACTCCGGCCAGACGGTAGCCCCGGGCAGTGCGTGGCCGGTAGTAGACTCTGATGGTGTATTCGTTGACGGTCTGGTGGAAGTTTCCCTCGATCAGTCCCTCTATCGGCCGTCCTGTGCGGCGGTCGACGGCCAGATAGCGGTAATTGTAGGCTCCCTGCTTGAGCGGAAGCGTCAGACGGTAGGATCCGGCTGTGGGATCGTAGTACATACGCGATGTCTTGTCAAGGCGTCGGCCGGTCAGTTCGCCTTCGACATATACGTCGCAGCCTTCTATCGGCTCGCTGACAAGTGTGAATCCGGTGTCGACATAGTCGGCTTCCGTGTCGGGGCGGTCGGAGTCGACGGTGCGGACGAGCATGCGTCCATGCTGTGTGCGGTCGTAGGCATACGGCGAGCCGGCTCTCGCAGCGGCCGGCTCGGTTTCGGCTGCGAACCTTCCGGCATTCTGACCTACCGACGCTATGCCCATGCCGGGCCGTCGGGTGTCGACGGTTTCCATGCGACGGTATTCGTTGCCGGCCTTGAATATCAGCTGCGGAAGATGGTCGTAGCGGGCGCGGCGTCCGGTGACGGCGGTAGGCGATGTCAGTTCCACCCTGGTTTCCGGCCGTGAGTCCTGCTCTACGGTGACGATGATGTCGGTGTATGGGCTGGTGATTTCGTTCCAGATGCGGTCGAGGTCAAGGTCGATCGAGAGCTGCTGATGTGCTCCGAGGTAGTCTGTGTCGGTGCGCGGCGATACGGTGGCTGCGATGTCGACCGATTGTTCGCTTACGCCGAACGGTATGCTTACAAGCGTAGGGCGCGCAGTGTCGTAGTCGTCGAATATCTCGATCAGGTAGTTGCCGCTTATGGTGGGGATGATGTCGGTCGGGACAGTCAGGCGGTAATGCACATAGTGGGTGAGTGTGGCTCTGGAATATGTGCCGTCGTCTAAAGGCGCTTCATTGAATCCGTCTATGTATTCGGATTCGATGAGCTGCGACGGATGCCAGTGCGGGTCGCAGTGTATCAGCCGGTAGCGCAGCTGACGGCTTTCGAGGCTCTCTTCGTCGAAGCTGACGGTAAGTCGGTCGCCGGCTCGGGGTATGATGACAGCCGGGGCGTTGTCGTGGCCTTCGATGCGTGTGATCACGCTTCTGATGGCCGGATGTTTGGCCATGTAGGCCTGTGACTGTGCGGCGAGAGCCGCCGATGCCGCGAGCATGACTGCGGCCATGCGCCGGGCTACCATGCGATAGGTGTCAGTCCGTGGCTCTGAAGCCACTGGTTAGTGCGGGTGAAGTGGTGGTTGCCGAAGAAGCCTCTTGCAGCGCTCAGCGGCGAGGGGTGGGCCGAGGTGAGCACCAGATGTCGGTCGCGATCGATGATGGCTCCTTTGCGTATGGCGTAAGAGCCCCAGAGGATGAACACCAGCCCCTGGCGTTTTTCGGCGAGATTTCTGACAACGGCGTCGGTGAATTCCTCCCATCCGTGTCCCTGATGTGAGCCGGGTGAGTGTGCTCCGACGGTGAGTGTGGCGTTGAGCATCAGCACTCCCTGACGCGCCCAACGGCTCAGATCGCCGTCGGTCGAGGGGGGTGTGCCTGTGTCGGCAGCCACCTCTTTGAATATATTGACGAGCGAGCGGGGGAGGGCTATGCCCGGATTGACCGAGAAGCACAGTCCGTTGGCTTGTCCTTCGCCATGATATGGATCCTGACCGAGGATCACCACCTTGACCTTGTCGAACGGGCATGAATCGAATGCTGCAAAGATTTTCGAGGCGGGCGGATAGACCGTCCGCCGGCCGTATTCGGCTCTGACAAATTCGGTGAGCCTGACGAAGTATTCCTTGTCGAATTCGGCTCCGAGTATCTCTTTCCAGCTGCTGTCGATTCTAACTTCCATTGCTTTTTTGCGAGTTCTTTTGCAAAGATATAAAAAATTCAGTAACTTTGCACCGTTTTTGAGCGTGTTTTCCATGCTCCGAAGCGACAAGTCTCCGTAGTTCAATGGATAGAATATTGGATTCCGGTTCCAACGATTGGGGTTCGACTCCCCACGGGGATACAAATATTTTAATAAGAAAATCAACATACGGCAATGAAAAGAACATTCCAACCTTCTAACAGAAAAAGAGTCAACAAGCACGGCTTCCGTGAGAGAATGGCCACAGCCGATGGCCGCAAGGTGCTTGCACGTCGTCGTGCGAAAGGCCGCAAGCGTCTTACTGTCAGCTGTTCTATCGCCGGCAAGTAATTCTCTTTCTGACGCGACATTCCGGGCCGGAATCTCTCTTGCACAACAAGGAGGCTCCGGCCCGAAGCGTATGCGTCAGATTCCTGTCCGCCATAGTCCGATACACTCATCAGTCATCATGATCTAACGCCGTCGCACCGATGATCAACCCGTTCTCCACTCCGGTCTATGTCATGCCAAAGCCTGTAGGCTCGACCTGCAACATGGCGTGCACCTACTGCTACTACCTTGAGAAGAAACGATATTATCCCGACGCGCGCCGTCAGATGATGTCGGAGGCTACGCTCGAGGAGTTTGTCAAGCAGTATATCGCCGCGCAGACCACTCCTGATGTCATTTTCACATGGCATGGAGGGGAGGCTACGGTGAGGAAGCTCGACTTCTATCGCAAGGTTCTGGAGCTGCAGAAGAAGTATGGAGCCGGACGCAATATCACCAACTGCCTTCAGACCAACGCCACGCTGCTCACCGACGAGTGGTGTCTGTTTCTGAAGCGCAACAACTGGTTGGTGGGGGTGTCGATAGACGGTCCGGAGGATTTTCACGATGAATACAGGCGCATGGCCGACGGCCGGCCGTCGTTCGGTGCCGTCATGCGCGGCATACGCATGCTTCAGCGTCATGGGGTGGAGTGGAACGCTCTGGCGGTGGTCAATGATTACAATGCCGACTATCCTGTCGAGTTCTACCGTTTTTTCAAGGAACTGGGGTGTCGGTTCATACAGTTTACTCCCGTAGTGGAGCGTATGAAGCCCGACGATATGCTGGCCGATGTGGCGGCCGGCGGCGAGCTGACCGGTTTTTCGGTGACGCCACGCCAGTGGGGTGATTTTCTTATCGGTGTGTTTGACGAGTGGGTCAAGGAGGATGTCGGACGTGTGTTCGTGCAGATCTTCGATGCCACTCTGGCCAACTGGGTCGGTGCGATGCCGGGGCTATGCACTCTGTCGTCGATGTGCGGCCACGCGGCGGCCATGGAGTGGAACGGCGACGTTTATGCCTGCGACCATTTTGTATTTCCGCAATACAGGCTCGGAAATATCCATCAAAACACTCTTATAGAGATGATGGCCTCCGACCGTCAGCTTGAGTTTGGAGCCGGCAAACTCGGTTCGTTGCCCAAGCAGTGCCGTGATTGCCGGTGGCTGTTTGCCTGCAACGGCGAGTGTCCCCGCAACCGCTTCGCCACGACGGCTGAGGGTGAGCCTGGACTGAATTACCTGTGTGAGGGTTATCGTGCTTTTTTCAATCATGTGGCGCCCTATATGGACTTCATGAAGGGGGAGCTTGAGGCCGGGCGTGCACCGGCCAATGTCAATGGGATGCGTTTCGGCTGACGGTTTCTTCGTCGGCATCGTCGCGGTGTGACGGCGACGAGAGCCGGCGGCATATCCGGTTGATCAGGTCGGGGTGGGCTGCGGTTTCGCTCTCCAGATCAATGTGCCACGGGGCCTCCTCTTCAAGAAACGGCGAGGTGGCGGCCTGCGGTCCGAGATTCCAGGTGTAGAGCAGCACGTTGACTTTAAGCGCTTTCAGTTTTCGGATGAGCATCTCGTGATCGGCATCGCCGGTGATGAGCACCACGTAGTCGAATTTGCGTATGCTGGTCAGTTCGTAGGCTTCGAGGGCAAACCATACGTCGACCCCTTTTTCTACTATGGTGGTGCCTCCGGCGGCATTGGGCACTTCGCGGAGGTGCTTGTAGTGGAATATGACGTCGTTGTCGATCAGCGCGTCCTCGAAATATCGCTCGGTAAGCAGTATGCGCTTTTCGTTGGCCAGAGCTGCGCGAAACCGCCCTCTGAAGTAGTGGCTCTCCGTGATGAGGCAGTCAGACGGATCGGTGTCGGCATGGCGGGCTATGCGGCGGCGTATGTAGTCGAGATAGCCGTGGATGTCGATCTGCAGCTGGCGTTTGTGGCGCAGCTCGTCGTTGATTTTGGAGAAGTAGCCTCCGTCAATGAAAATTCCTATGGATATGGGCGAGGTGTTCATACGTGATTAACACCCGCCGGGCGGGGAGGGTTCGGGCGTTCAGTGTGGTTATTCGTCGATGTTGTCGATGTCGTCGTCATCATCGTCATCGAAGTCAAAATCGAAGTCCCATCCGTCGCTTTCCATGGCTTCGGAGGTGAATTTCGACAACTCTCTGCCTTCGCGTTTGGTGGGGCGTCCGAGTCCTTTGCGGCGGTCGATGAATCCGGATATTTTCACGATCTCAAGCAGGTCGAGCTGGCTCTGCGGGGTGATGTTTTCCAGATAGTCGGGCACAAGGCGTGCGCCAAGACGGTTTTCGGTGAGCGCCTTGACTCTGAAACTGTAGGTCACCGGCGGTTTGCGCACTTCTATTACGTCGCCGACCTTGATGGTGCGCGATGGCTTGGCTGTGGCGCCTCCCACGCTGATGCGTCCTTTTTTGCATGCGTCGGTGCTTATGGTGCGGGTCTTGAATATGCGGGTGGCCCACATCCATTTGTCGATTCTTTCTTCGGTCTTGGCCATGAGTGTCTGTTGTGTGGAGTGAAGGTTTTATAGGTGTAAAACACCTGAGCCTGCGGCGATGGTTCGCATAGCGGTCACTTGTTGTTGAAGTTGCACATAGCGAAGTCGAGTCCTGACAGGCAGAATGCCTTGATGGCCTCGATGGCCACGTCGATGCGCACTGGCAGTTTCTGGCGCTGGTCGAGCGTGAAGGCTCCGAGCACGTATTCTACCTGCTGGCCGCGCTGGAAGTCGTTGCCTATGCCGAACCGCAGGCGTGGATATGCCTGGGTGCCGAGCATGGCTGCGATGTTTTTGAGTCCGTTGTGTCCGGCGTCGCTGCCGTTGGCTTTGAGGCGTATGGCTCCGAAGGGCAGCGCGAGGTCGTCGACGAGTACGAGCAGGTGGTCGTTGTCGATCTTTTCGTGATCGCGCCAGTAGCGCACGGCGTTGCCGCTGAGATTCATGTAGGTCGAGGGCTTGAGCAGTATGAGCTGCGCGTTCTTGACGCGCAGGCGTGCGATGTCGCCGTAACGTTCGGGTGTAAAAGTAATATTGGATGCCTTTGCAAAGGCATCCAATATCATAAATCCTATGTTGTGGCGTGTCATGGCATACTCGCTGCCGATATTGCCAAGCCCAACTATCAGATATTTCATCAGCTGTTGTCGGGAATAGTTTACGGGATTACTTTCCTGCGGCGGCGGCGGCTGCTGCGCCACGGGCGGCACGGGTCAGCTGTACGGCGCATACGACAGCGTTCTTGGCGTTGGTCAGTTCGAGGCCTTCGAAGTGGAGGTCGCCGATCTGGATGGTCTTGCCGAGGCCGAGGTTGTCGACGTTGACTACAACGCGTTCGGGGATCTTGTCGTAAGTGGCTTTAACCTTGATCTTTTTCATTGAGAGGGTGAGCTTACCACCGGCTTTCACACCTTCGGCGTGGCCTTCAAGCTGCACGGGCACTTCGATCACCACGGGCTTCTTGTCGTTGACTTCGAGAAGATCGATGTGGAGGATTGTGTCCTTGACGGGGTGGAACTGGATGTCCTTGAGCACAGCCATGCGCTTTTCGCCGTGGAGGCTCAGCTCGATAGCGAAGATGTCGGGTGTATAGATGAGCTTGCGCACGGAGTCGTTGGTCACAACGAGGTCGGTGGTGATGAGGCCCTTGGACTGGTCTTTCTCGATCACGACGATCTTTTCGCCGTCGCGGAGCTTGCCTTTGTAGGGGAGGTCGATCACTTCACCGCCGTTGAGCACTACGGGGATTTTGTTTTCCTTGCGGAGTGCCTTGGCGGCTTTCTTGCCGAGATCGGTACGGGGCTCGGCGCTGAGCTGGAATGTCTTCATTCTTTGAGATGTTTGTTGTTGTGTTACTAAAAATTAAGCGCTCCTTAATTTCCCATCACACGGGATGCCTAAAAAGCGGTGCAAAGGTAGCGATTTTTGGACTGAATTCCAAATGTATGGTCATAAACATGTCGAGAAAAAGCGCGACAGACTTCGTGAAGGGGCTTCACACGGGTTTTCTCATGTGAGCTGTGTGGATGGGCCTGTGTGGGGTATTGTATGAATGTGTAAAAGAAAAAGCGCACGTCATCGCGACGCGCGCTTTCTCACCATGAGAAAAAATATTACATCTATTGTCCTTGCAATTTTATGTAGGTGTTTTGTGTCCGAGCCGTCCGTGCGTCACTGGCCGAGGTAGGTCTTCAGCAGGCGGCTTTTCTGTCCTTTGAGCCGGCGGATGGCTTTCTCCTTGATCTGGCGTACGCGTTCGCGTGTGAGATCAAATTTGGCTCCGATCTCTTCAAGCGTCATCTCCTGACAGCCGATGCCGAAGAACATTTTGAGTATCTCGCGTTCGCGTTCGTGGAGCTGGCGCAGCGCGCGGTCCACTTCTTTCGACAGGGATTCCTGTGTCAGCGTGGAGTCTGCTGCGGGGGAGTCGTCGTTGGTGAGCACGTCGAGAAGGCTGTTGTCCTCACCTTCTACAAATGGTGCGTCGACCGAGATGCTTCGTCCCGATACCTTAAGGGTGTCGGAGATTTTTTCAAGAGGCACGTCGAGGCGTGCGGCAAGCTCTTCGGGCGAAGGACGGCGCTCGTTTTCCTGCTCGAACTTCGATAGCTCCTTGCTGATTTTATTCAATGCTCCCACCTGATTGAGGGGCAATCTGACGATGCGGGCCTGTTCGGCCAGCGCCTGAAGGATTGACTGCCGTATCCACCACACGGCATAGGAGATGAATTTGAAACCGCGGGTTTCGTCAAACTTCTGTGCCGCTTTAATCAAGCCGAGATTGCCTTCGTTGATCAGGTCGGGGAGGCTCAGTCCCTGATTTTGATACTGTTTTGCTACTGATACGACGAAGCGAAGGTTGGCACACGTTAACTTTTCCAGCGCTCTCTGATCACCTTGGCGTATGCGCCTTGCAAGCTCAACTTCCTCATCTACGGATATAAGCTCTTCGCGGCCTATCTCCTGGAGGTACTTGTCGAGCGATGCGCTCTCGCGGTTGGTAATCGACTTGGTGATTTTAAGTTGTCTCATTCGTTTCTTGAGATTAAGCGCGCAAAGGTAATGATTATTTTCCTAATACGCAAATGTTTCGGCCTGATTTTAGAACTGATTTGAAGGCTTCCGCCGGTTTGGGCTTTGCTTGGATATTGGTTTGGGGCTTTGCTTGGCTTGAGACCACTTTATGCGCGCGGCTATGGCGGCCGGTGTTGGTGTCACGACTCCGGCGAGTCCTCCTGAGCTGTCAGGTCGAGCAGGCGCCGGGCTGTGTCGGCATATTCGGCGGGGACGACAAGGTTGATGCCTCCGATGCTGTTGAAGCCTATAGGGTATATCGACGAGAATGTTTCGTTGGTCAGGGTGCAGGGGATCCCTTCGTTGGACAGCACTCCTTCGGCTATGTGGGCTTCCCAGTCGGTGGAGTATGTCGCTATCGTTATACTGGTGTCGTTGGTCTGTTTCATAATGGATGGATAACGTGGATGCGGCAGTGTTTGTTCAGCCTTATCTAATGCCTCTGCGGTCGAGCTCTTTCTGGTAGCGTCGGGCGTTGGCCTGATGTGTGGGGTAGTCGGCTGCGAAATTGTGGTAGCCTGAAAAGTCTTCACGCGCGCACATGTAGATGTAGTTGTGGAGCGGCGCCTCAAGCACGGCGTCGATGGTGCGGCGGTCGGCGATATGCTCGGATATGTTGTCATTCTAATTCGGGCTGTGTGCGTTTTTTCTTTAACTCGGCATTTTTTTGTTGATTCACGGTGTGCGGCAACGTAGTTGCTACGCCTGAAAATCATGTGCCACGGAGGTTATATGTTTCACTTTGAGGAAAAAGCAATGGTCTGGCTTTTCCTTTTATTTTGAAACTGTATGTGTCGCCTCCAGAATCACGGCAGAGAAGAAAATCTACAGTAATTTGTCCCTGATCAAGGAGTACATCAAATTGAGAAGGTATTGGATTCTTGGTATGGAGTATTTCAGAAACACGGAAAAACTCGCGACCGGATTCATGTTTTGTTTCAGCGTCAATCCAAAAAGTCTCACGATGTTTGGTTAGTAACCTCTCATGTAATTTGATTAGTTTCCACACTGCAACGTCATTAATCTTACGGAAAGTACCATCTTCTAAAGTTGCTAGAGAAAATTCGTCAGCCTCAAGAAGTCCTAATTGAGTCCGCACCAATAGACCAAGGCCTTGTGGGTTTGGTCGATTAGCAGTAAGTGTGACATGTAATGATTTATGGTTATATCCGTCAGGAATATACCCATATTCCTCAACTATAGCCTTACCACTTTTGAGACGGCTTATTGCCCACTCGGGAGTTTGTGTAAAAAGAGTATTTCTAACTCTCGATGCCTCTCTATGGCTTTTAAGTTCAATGCCTTTGAAGTCAGGATTTTTAGACGGATTCATTTCAATCCCTAGAATTGACTCAACGGTTCGTCCAATTCCCGTATCTGCAAGGATTTCAGCCGGCATCCAGTCTGTCATGCGGTCTTTAATTAGTCTGAGTAATTCGTCGCTTACAGAATTCTTTTCGCGTGAGAGTCCCAAAATCAAGTCTTTCAATGGCGTGTCAATTGAAGAAAGA
>NZ_PUED01000061.1 GCF_003024925.1 Paramuribaculum intestinale | reverse complement strand
CCATTACACCGTTGAATCACTCGACGAAGGCACCCACAAAGTCAACCGCCACTCCGAAGAGGTGGAGAAGTCACCGCTGACCAATCTGCTTATCGACAAGCGACAGATGGGACTCGGATGCATCGACTCATGGGGAGCGATGCCCTACGACAACTACCTCATGAAGTATGGCGACTATGACTTCACTTTCAAGATGACACCCGTAAGCCACGTCGTCAAGCGCTGATCAGCGCCGACAGCCACGGCAACCATACCGGGTCCCGCAGCCACACTCAACCTGTCGACTGCGGGGCTTTTTTCAAACATTACAGACAACATCATCACCCACACTGCCCCACACATCATGCGAAATCCACTGATACTTGCAGCATCCATGACAGCCGCGGCAGCCACAGCCTCCACCCCGGTAATGGGATGGAGCTCATTCAGAGTCGACATTTCCGACTCGCTTATCATACGGCAAGCCGAAGCCCTCGTTTCGACCGGACTCAGTGATGCCGGATACGACCATATCAACGTCGACGACGGCTTCTTCGGCCACCGCGCAGCCGACGGACGCATGCAGCCCCACCCCACCCGATTTCCGGGCGGCATGAAACGCGTGGCCGAGCGCATCCACTCGCTCGAACTCAACGCCGGACTCTACTCCTACGCCGAAGCCGTCACCTGCGGGTCGATCTGGGACAACGACACCATAGGCCGCAAGAATATCCATAGCCCTCTCCGATCTCGAACTGCAGGGACCTGCCGGAGTGCGCGATCTTGTCGCGCGACAGCGAGGCATCATCACATAGCCATATCACCTGCAGGACCCCACCTGAAACCATCTTTTCACCTCCCCGAAAGGCCATGACATACAAAAACGACCGGATAATACGCCACACGCTGCTCATAGCGGCTCTCGCATCGGCGACAGTGACCGTTCAGGCCCGGCAACGGATCGCCGACCGAGTATGGTCAGATCTTCCCGCATTCACACAAGTGATCGAAAACCAGAACGAACGCCGGCTGACCTCCGACCGATGGGACGGCCTGTGGGAGGGCGACACTCCCCCGCGCCTGCCGCGGGTCGCCGCACCCTCGGCCACGGTCAAACGATGGTGGCAGGGAGAGGACTCCGACTATCTCAATGAAGAGACAGCCGCCGCCACTGCCGGACAATACAGCAACCCGCTGCGCATCTGGGAACAGGAGTCATATCTGGCCGGAAACGGGCGCATAGGAGCCTCGGTGCTCCACGGAAGCGGACGTGACCGCTACGCCCTCAACGAAGTGTCGTTCTGGTCGGGCGGACGCAATGGTGGCACCATCAACTCCAACGGCGACAAAAGCTTCCGCGGCGAGAACAATCCTTATGTCGGCGACGACGGATTCGGAGGCGCGCAGCCGGTAGGCGATCTCATCGTGGATTTCGACACTCCGGCCGCCCGCGGATCGTTTCTGCGGCAGATAATCCTCGACGAAGGCCTTGTCACCTCGGCGGCACGACGCCGGGGCACACTGATCGAAAGCACCACGTTCTGCAGCCACCCCGACCAGGTGATGGTGATACATTACCGCGCCGACCGGCCTCAGGGGCTCAGTGCCCGGCTGCTGTTTGTCACGCAGCGCGACGAAGACACCGTCAGCGCCTGTCAGGCCACGCGTCGCCTGACACTCCAAAGCCGGCTAAGCAACGGCATGGAATGCATGGCCGTGGCCGACATCAGGGTTCACGGAGGCACGCTGACTCCGGGCGAGGGCTTTTTCACTGTTGACAATGCCGATTCGCTGACCATCGTGACCGCGATTGAAACCAACTACGTCATGGATCACGCCCGCCGCTTCAGAGGCGAGTCGCCCGAAATCAAAGCCGAAGCCCGGCTCCGGGCTGTCGACGACACTGGCTACAACCGGCTACTGCTTCGCCATCAGGCCGACTACCGGCAGCTCTACGGACGGCAGGAGCTGACACTCAACACCGACGACACCGACACCATACCCACACCACGACGGCTCGCAGCATACCGTACCTCCGGACACGACCCTGCCACCGACAATCTGATATACAACTTCGGACGCTACCTCACCATCACCTCCTCAAGGCCGGGAAGCCTCCCCGGCGGCCTGCAGGGGCTTTGGAACGCGCGTATCACCGCGCCATGGGGCAACGACTACCACAGCAACATCAATTTCCAGATGCTCTACTGGTTTGCCGAGGCGGCCAATCTTCCCGAATGTCATCGGGCTATGCTCGACTACCTCAGAGCCATGCGCGAACCAAACCGCATTGCCACCCGCGAATATCTGGAAGCGATCGGACGCAAAGCCGAGGATGCAGCCGACGGATGGATCGTCTACACCTCCCACAATCCGTTCGGAGGCCATGGATGGCAGGTCAACCTGCCCGGATCGGCATGGTACGCGCTACACTTCTGGGAACACTTCGCCTTCACCTCCGACACCACCTACCTGCGCGAAGAGGCCTATCCGGTCATGAAAGAACTATGCCACTACTGGGAACGCAATCTCAAGCAGCTCGGGCGCGGAGGCCAAGGCTTCGAGAGCGAGTACCGGCCTGTCGACACCTCGGCCTATCCCGAACTTCACGACATCGCCGAAGGCACTCTCGTGGTGCCTAACGGATGGTCGCCTGAAATAGGCCCGCGCGGAGAGGACGGAGTGGCACACGATCAGCAGATTGTGTCGCAACTGTTTGCCAACACCGTCAAGGCGGCCGGAATACTCCGCACCGACAGTCTCTGGGCTGCCGGACTAAGCGAAAAACTTGGCCGGATGGCTCCGCCGCGCATCGGAGCGAAAGGCAACCTGATGGAGTGGATGATCGACCGCGAACCGGTGACCGACCACCGCCACACCTCACACCTGTTCGCCGTATTCCCCGGCAACGCCATCAATTCCGAATCCACGCCACTGCTCGCACAGGCCGCACGCCGTTCGCTCGAAATGCGACTGACATCGGGCGACAGCCGGCGAGCCTTTGCATGGGCATGGCGAGCCTGCCTGTGGGCACGCTTCGGCGAAGGCGGCAAAGCGCACGAAATGATCGAAGGGCTTGTCAGACACAATATGCTCGACAACCTGCTCACCACCCAGAATCTGCCGTTGCAGATCGACGGAAACTTCGGCATAGCCACGGCCATGCACGAAATGCTGCTTCAGTCCCATTCGGGAGTCATACAGCTGCTGCCGGCTCCCGCTCCGGGATGGACAAGCGGAAGCATCCGTGGAGCCAAAGCCCGAGGCAATCTTGAAGTCGACATATCGTGGAATGAAGGTCAGGTCACCCGATGGGCCGTCTACTCCACCGCCCCGACTGATGAAACCGTCACCGTCAAGGTCAACGGCCTATACGCGCAGACCACACCCCGGACAAGAGCCGATTAGATCATAAAACCCGCTACACGCTACAGCAGACCCGCCCCTACAGCGGTCCGCGCTGCGGCAAGCGATGTCTGGCGGCCTATGTCATACCACCGGTAGATACCTGCGGGCCGGAATCCGCGTATCACCGACCGGCCGCATACCGCCACGTAGAAATCCGTTATGGAAAACGCCCGGCCATGAACCAAGGCATACTCCTCAAGCAACGGCTCCACCGAGCGGCTCACGACGTGTACGCCACCGAATGCGAGCGGCTCAAGTCCTGAAGTGTCAAGCCCCGACGGCCTCACTTCCGAAAAATCGGCTCTCGCCCATCCGCGCATCCTCATCGATCCATCGAAAAGCAGACGCCGCGACGACTCGCGGAGATCCACAAGCAGCGTGGCGTCAGCACCTGAAGCCCTGTGTGCCCCGATCTGCCCGCCAAGCGGACTGTCGGTGAGAATATCGGCGTTGTGGAGCAATATAGGCTCATCGTTGTCAAACAGCGGCATAGCCTTAAGCAGACCGCCACCGGTATCGAGCAGACAGTCGCGTTCGTCGCTGACAAGTACATCCACACCAAAATCGGTCCGCCGCAGATAGTCGGCCACCATATCCGGAAAATGATGCACATTGACCACTATGCGGTCAGCACCCGCAGCCACCACACGACTAATCACACGTCCGAGCATTGGCTCTCCGCCTACCTCGACGAGTGCCTTCGGACACGAATCGGTGAGCGGACGCAGACGCGTGCCAAGTCCGGCAGCAAATATCAGAGCATTCATAAGTAACTCTTAAAAATCACACGCAAACACTTTTTTGCGATTCATTAAAACAGCAGTCTATGGCCTGTTCGCGATGTATCAGTCTGATCACAATCATCGGATAAGCTTCCTTCAGATGCCGCGCCATCAGTTCGGCGAAATAGACCGAACGATGCTGCCCGCCCGTACACCCGAACCACACGCTGAGCGACGTGAATCCACGTTCCACGTATCGCCCTACCGAAGCATCCACAAGCGCCTCGGCATGACCGATGAACGCCGACGCCTCCGGCTCCCTCTCCAGAAACTCAACAACCTCGCGGTCGCGGCCGGTCAAAGATTTGAAGCGGTCGTAGCGCCCGGGATTATGCACCGCGCGGCAATCAAACACAAAGCCGCCGCCATTGCCCGACGGATCGGCCGGAAGCCCGCGCTTATATGAGAAACTGCCCACCGTCACCGTCAATGGCTCGCCGTTAGATCCACCTGAGCCTGACGCCGCATCGGGAAGCGACGAAATGATGCGCGACAACTCCGGAAACCGCCCCGTCACCTCCTGAGGCAGACTCCGCAACTGCTCTATCGCCGACGGAATACTGTCGGCAAACATCTGCTTGCGCTCCACAAGTCCGCGCAGCCCGTACGTGCCGAGAGTCTGCAGCGTGCGCAACAGCCTGAAAAGAGGGAGCCTCGCCCTGAAGGCCGACGTCCCGGCGTCATCAAATCCGCGCGCCTCACAATACACCTTCAGAAGCACCTCGCGCACAGCCTCCGGATAGCGTGCACGGCTCTGCCACAGGAAAGCCACGACATCGTAGGCCGCCGGTCCGCGGTAGCCCCCCTGAAAGTCGATATACACCCTGCCGAGCGACGGACTCACCATGATGTTGCGCGACTGGAAATCGCGATACATGAATCCGTCACCGGGCGCTACTGCCGTCTGCGCGGCAAGCGCCCGCAGATCCCGCTCCAGAGCCGCCTCGTCAAAACCGGTGCCGGTAACTTTCAGAAAACAGTATTTGAAGTGGTTGAGATCCCACATGACCACATCCTCGGAGAACTCCGCCACCGGCACCGTCACCGAATAGTCGATGCTTCCGTCGGGAGCCGAATGTATGACTGCAAGATCGCGCATGACAGAACGCAACACCTCCATAGCCTCATCGTCATAGACACCGCTATGGCGGCACCGTCCGAGATAATCGTAAAGCGACGTTCCCTCGGCCCAGGTCTGCAGATAGGCCATCGAATCGTCGCTGACGGCCACCACTTCGGGCACACTGACACCTATCTTCGACAGCGCGCCGGCCAGAGAGATGAACGCACGGTTTTCGGCCGCATCACAACCGAGTGTGCCGGCCAGACAACCGCCCGCTCCCGACAGACGGAAATAACGGCGATTGGATCCGGCTCCCGGAAGCTGACTGACCTCCGTCGGCTCCGAGCCGAACGCCGCCGCATAAAGTTGCTTCAGTTTTTCCATACTCCGCAAAGTTAAGGATTTTTGTCATAACCCCGCTACGCAGTGTCGGCCATAATGACTAACTTTGCGGCAAACAGCTGTTTTATCATCTGCTACTGATGATTTTGACGATATCGACTGATTTTAGAGAATTACATATATGATTCCTGCATTCTTCAACATAGGCACCGGCGAAGTGATAGTGCTGGTGTTTTTAGTGCTCCTGCTCTTCGGAGGCAAAAAGATCCCCGAACTGATGCGCGGCATAGGCAAAGGCGTGCGCAATTTCCGTCAGGGCATGAACGACATATCCGGCGAGATCAACTCCGCCGCCGACAAAGACTCCACCGCCGACAGCGATAAATGACCGACGATACCGACCAAGTCGCGTCCACCGGCGGATTCTGGGATCACGTCGAAGCGCTTCGCGGAGTGTTGCTGCGGTGCGCTGTCACCGTCGTGGTGATGGCAGCGGTGCTGTTTGCCGTCATGCCGTGGATTTTCGACAACATCATTCTCGCTCCCTGCCGCGAAGACTTCCCGCTCTACCGCTGGCTCGGCGCCCTGTCGGCCCGATGGGGCGGAGATGATCTGAACGGCTTCAAGGTGGAACTGATCAACATCAGGCTTGCCTCGCAGTTTTTCATCCACATGTCCACATCGCTGTGGCTCGCCGTGGCTCTTGCCTTCCCGATCGTTATACACCAGCTATGGGGTTTCATATCCCCGGGACTATACGACAACGAGAAACGTGGAGCGCGGAGAGCGTTTCTGGCCGGCAACGCGATGTTTTATCTCGGAGTCGCCACAGGCTATTTCCTGGTATTCCCGCTTACGCTGCGCTTTCTGGCCCAGTACAAAGTGAGCGAGATGGTGCCCAATCAGATATCGCTCGACTCGTATATGGACAACTTCCTAGTGCTCATCCTTGTGATGGGTATCATATTCGAGCTGCCGCTCGTATGCTGGATGCTCGGACGCATGGGACTGCTGACCCGCGATTTTTTCACTACCTACCGCCGCCACGCCATAGTGGCGCTGATGGCCCTCGCCGCCGTAGTCACCCCCACGGGCGATCCGTTCACGCTCATGGTGGTGTTTCTGCCGGTCTACCTGCTCTGGGAGAGCGGCGCCATGCTCGTGGCTCCGCGAGCGCCGTCAAACGACAGACTGACCGCCGACGGGCTGCCGCAGAGCTGAAATTTGCCGCTATCGTGGAAATTGTGTATTTTTGCACTCATCGTTATGGAAGAAACAATCATCCCACCCGTATCAACCGAGCTGATAGAGTCGGAGCTGACGCCTGAACGCCTGCTCCGCCCCACCAACAAAGGCCACAATCTCATATACGTAGTCGACGCTCGCACCGCGCCAAACACGATGCGCGAGATCGGACGTCTGCGCGAGATTTCATTCCGGGCAGCCGGAGGCGGCACAGGCAAAGAGTGCGACATCGACGAGTTCGACACTATGGAGCCTCCTTGCCGTCAGCTGCTTGTCTGGGATCCCGACAGCCGTCAGATACTCGGCGGCTACCGCTATATCACCGGCAAGGAGATCGCAATGCTGCCCGACGGCACCCCCAGGATAGCCACAAGCCACATGTTTCGTTTCTCCGAGCGGTTTCTGCGCGACTATCTTCCCTACACCATAGAGCTTGGCCGCTCGTGGGTCAGACCCGAATACCAGTCGTCGAAGGCCGGTTCAAAAGCCCTCTATGCTCTCGACAACCTATGGGACGGACTCGGAGCGCTCACCGTAGTGCACAAAGAGATCAAATATCTTTTCGGCAAAGTGACCATGTATCCGGGCTACAACCGCGAGTGCCGCGACATGATACTTTACTTCCTGCACCGCCATTTTCCCGATCCCGACGAACTGGTCAGGCCGATCACACCGCTTGAGGACACTTCCGACGCCAAACACCTGGAGGCTCTATTCACCGGATCGACCTTCCACGACGACTACAGGATACTCAACCACGAGATTCGCGGCCACGGCATCAACATTCCCCCGCTTGTAAATGCCTACATGAGCCTGTCGCCGACCATGAAGATGTTTGGCACGGCGATCAACCATGAGTTCGGCGAAGTGGAGGAAACCGGCATTTTTTTCGTCATCGACGAGATATTCGAAGAGAAAAAGCAGCGACACATCGGCACCTATCACGAATGACTCCAGCCACCACAGCCCAATGACCCAGACCGGACCACACACCCATTCGCCCTATCGCAGAGGCGCCGACGACGGATTCGTCTTCGGAGCATATCTGACTGCATCGTTTCTGACCATGGTGTGGTCGTCAGCCGTGCCGTTGCTCGGACTTGTGTCCATGCTTCTGCTTGCGGGCGTACCGGTGTTCATCTACATGAGACTGCGTCGGTCGTTTGTCGCCGACTGCGGCCACACCCTGCTGTCGTCGCTATGGATGCAGGGCATCGCCACCTTCGCGTGCGGATCGCTCATAGCCGGAGCAGTAGCCACAGCCTATCTCAAATGGATCGAGCCCGACTTCATCATCGGGCGGCTCCGCGAAGCCATCGACTTCTATTCCGGATCGGGGTGGGAACGCGGACAGGAGGTGGCCGACACCCTTCAGCGGATGATCGACATGCACCTTGTGCCGTCGGCTGTAGCCATAGTCGTCGAACTCATCTGGCTCGCCATTTTTTCCGGCTCGCTCGTATCGCTGCTCATGGCTCTGCTCGCACGATCGCGGCCGGTCCGGACCAAACTCTAACCAATCTTCACCGAATTACTCACCACCAATGGATATAAGCGTAATCATACCGTTGTATAACGAAGCCGAATCACTGCCCGAGCTTGAGCAATGGATAGCACGAGTGATGGCCGACAACGGTTTCAGCTACGAAATACTGTTTATCAACGACGGTTCGACCGACGACTCATGGGACGTAATACGCCGTCTGGCCGAGAGCAACCCGGCTGTCAAAGGTGTCAGCTTCCGACGCAACTACGGCAAATCGCCGGCACTCAACACCGGTTTTGTCCGCGCGCAGGGCGACGTGGTCATCACCATGGACGCTGACCTGCAGGACTCTCCCGACGAGATCCCAGCGCTCTACGACATGATCAAGAATGAGGGCTACGACCTCGTGAGCGGATGGAAGCAGAAACGCTACGATCCACTGTCGAAGACCATTCCGACGAAACTATTCAATGCTACCGCACGGCGCGTCAGCGGCATCAAGAATCTCCATGACTTCAACTGCGGCCTCAAAGCCTACCGCAACAAAGTGGTGAAACATATCGAGGTCTACGGCGACATGCACCGCTACATACCGTATCTGGCCAAAAACGCCGGATTCACCCGCATAGGCGAGAAGGTGGTCCATCACCAGGCGCGCAAATACGGCAAGACCAAATTCGGGCTCGACAGGTTTGTCAACGGATATCTCGATCTGGCCACACTGTGGTTCACCAACAAGTTTGGCGTCAAGCCGATGCACTTCTTCGGACTGCTCGGCTCGCTGATGTTTATTCTCGGCTTTGTGGCGGCCGCCGCAGTGGGCATCATAAAACTCTACCACATGCACACCGGCCAGTCATATTCGCTCGTCACCGACTCGCCATATTTCTACATCTCGCTCGTCATGATGATACTCGGCACACAGCTGTTCCTCACCGGATTTCTCGGCGAACTGATTGTGCGCAACTCGCCGCGACGCAACGACTACGAGATCGAAGAGGAACTACGCACCGAAAAGCGATGAACCGGCCCTGCAGAATATCCGCGACCGTCCTTACGGCGCTGCTGACACTGATGGTCTTCGCGACCGGATGCAACTCCTCCGGCTGTATGGAAAACCAGAGCAGCATACCGCTTGCCGGATTCTACTCGGCCGGCACTGAAGAGCGCGTAGTGATCGACTCGATCAAAGTGTACGGACTCGGAGCGCCGGGCGACTCCGCCCTGACAAGCTCCGTCAGAGCGTCGCAGGTATATCTGCCGCTCAGATCGTCGGCCGAATCCACAGCCTTCTGCTTCCGCTATCTGCAGAAGGATCTCGACACACCGCAACTGATCGACACACTGACGCTCGACTACGACTCGGAACCCCGCTTCGTGTCGGAAGAGTGCGGCGCGATGTATTTCTATCACGTCAGGCGGCTTACCCACACCCGCCATCTGATCGACTCCGTGGCTATGCCCGACTCGCTCATAGACAATGTCGACATAGAGCGCCTTAAGATATACTTCCTCACACAGACCGTCGACGACACTCCGGGAGCCGACCCTGACCAAACCGAACAAGAATGATGAAACGCCTGCTGAAACTCCTGCTGATCACCGCTGCTGTAGCGGCGTTCACCGACACGGCCACAGCCCAGCGTCGCATCAATCCAGTGAAACAGCCGGATCCGACCACATTGCAGCGAAAAGCGAAAAAACCATCTGGACCCGACAGGAGCAATCTGGCCGAAAGGCTCGACGCGCAGGGCAACGTGGTGCTTGTCGACACGGTCACCGGACTGGAGTTTGTCGACACCACGGCCGTTGCCGGACACGTAGTGGGCAACATCTATCCACTGCTGCATTCCGTCACCGTGGGGCTTGACGTGTGGGATCCTGTGATGAGGATTATCGGACAGGACTACGGAGGCGCATCGGTATGGGGCACGATCGGACTACACAACCGTTTTTTCCCGCGGTTCGAGTTCGGAATGTCGCAGGCCGACATCACCCCCGACGGCATGAACTTCACCTTCAAGAGCCCCCTGGCGCCCTTTTTCAAGATCGGATGCGCCTACAATATCTTCTACAACTCCGACCCCGACTACCAGCTCAGCTTCGGAGCCAACTATGCATTCACGCCGTTTTCATACACGATAGAGAATGTCAAGCTGCTGTCGGACTACTGGCCGGGCGAAACCGACCTGACATTTCCGAAGACATCAACCACCGCCGGATATTTTGAAATCACGGCCGGCATAAAAGTGAGAATAGTGAAAAACATCTCGCTCGGCTGGCACATAAAATACCACACCATACTTCATGAAGGGCGTTCGGCTGTCGGCAAACCGATCTACATCCCGGGCTTCGGCAAGCGCGGCACTCCGATAACCGGCGCATTTTCGGTGATGTACACCCTGCCGCTGAACAAACAGGAGCTTCCGAGGGTTGATAAGTAAGTCATACTGACTAACCTACACGACCTGCTTCAACACAACCCTTACCTTATGAAGAAAATAGTGATAATCGGCGCATCATCCGGCATAGGACGCCGCATGGCCATCGACTTCGCAAGAGTAGGATGCCGGGTGGGCATTGCTGCCCGCCGCAGCGAACCTCTCGGCGAGGTCAAAAGCCTCTATCCGTCCAATGTGGCCGCCATGACCATCGACGTCACCGCTCCCGACGCCGTAAAACGCTTCTACGACCTGATAGAGCTGATCGACGGCATGGATATATTCATCAATGCCGCCGGCACAGGATTTGCCGACCCCGATCTTGACGACTCACGGATATCCACGACCCTGCGCACCAATGTCGACGGATTCGCACGGCTCACAGCCGCCGCTTACCGATACTACCGCGACACCGCCAACGTCAGCCAGGGTCAGATCGCGGCAATAACCTCCGTCGCGGGCACAAAAGGGATCGGCGTGGCGGCAGCCTACAGCGCGAGCAAGCGGTTTCAGCAGTCGTTTATCGATGCTCTCGAACAACTCGCCTACCAGCAGCAGGTCAATGTAGCCTTCACCGACATCCGGCCAGGATTTGTCGACACTCCCCTGCTCGCCGGCGGACGCGACTATCCGATGCTTATGACCGTCGACAAAGTGGCTCCGCTTATCGAGACAGCCATACTGCGCCGACGCAGAGTCTATACCGTCGACTACCGCTGGCGTGCGGTCAACGCACTGTGGCGACTGGTGCCGCAGCGGATATGGCGTCATATCGGGCTCAACTGGTGATTCTCTCACAGCCCGGACGATATCGCTAACAGGACGTCCGACACACTGTCATTCGCCACTACGCAGCAACCGGAGTATATGCTCTGCGGCTACACGATAGCCCTCCGGGGTAAAATGAACGGAATCTCCTGAATACAAGCCGTCGCCGAGATACGCCTGCAACTGAGCCGGATAACTATTTTGCACCCGATTTACGACACAGGCTCCGAATGCGATGCTGTTGCTTACACAAGCCACTTTTACCTGCGCCGAAATCTGGCCGCAAAAAATCAGTGCTGCCAATGCCATGGCTGAACGCCGGACAAAATCAAAAATCACCGCAGCAAACCATGGGTTACTGACGAGTTTCATAATATCAACTAATTTTTAAGAGTTACTTATCGGAGATAATTACCATTTGCAATAAGAAACGTGTTGCGACAAGAGAAACGTGACATGAACATGACCGCCTTCACCTGATCTTGACAAATATAACGATATTTACCCACACACATATCAAGCCAACGGACATAGCCGGCGAATGATTTTCAGCCGGATAACATGCACAAAGGCTGGCCACAAAGACAAAACGTTCTTGCGGAATCGTGACAATTTGATTAACTTTGCAAAAAATCTACTTGGGATATCGTAACCCTCATAAAAATACCATGCACAGCCACCTTACAGCCATAAAACTTATCGCGGGTGCCACTATGGCACTTGCAGCCGGATGCACCGCTTCGTCGCAGTCCGACAATACAGAAATACTGCAAATCGACATGCTTGCCGACATCGACCGTCCCGACTTCGATGAAACCAGCTTAAAGGATGTCAGATATGCGCTGCTCGACACGGCTACAGAAGCTCTGCTTGGAGAATACGCTCAGATACAGGGAGTGATCGGCGACACAGTGATAGTCCACGACATGACAGCGATGGGCGACAACTCCCGCCTGCTCCTTTTCGATGCCAACGACGGCCATCTCATACGCTCCATACGCCATATCGGCCAGGGACCGGGCGAATACCG
This sequence comes from Paramuribaculum intestinale, assembly GCF_003024925.1. Lineage (GTDB taxonomy): Bacteria > Bacteroidota > Bacteroidia > Bacteroidales > Muribaculaceae > Paramuribaculum > Paramuribaculum intestinale. The sequence goes on along the minus strand of NZ_PUED01000061.1, from coordinate 1,419 downwards.
ATGGATCGGAGGTGTAGTGACAATTCCGGAACGCTCCGAGATCATATTGCTGTCCGACAAGGCTCATCGATATACCACCGACGACCGCTATATCGAAAGCTACAGCATGAGCAGCAAGCATGGAGGCGCTCTGCCGATCGGATCGGCCGAACGCGGCATACATGAAACCGACGCCTTCGACGGAGATCTGCACATCTACCAGTACGACGACCGAATGACTCCTGTCGACACTCTCGTGATCAATAATTACGAACCGAGATGGATCTCCATCGCCTTCAACCAGTCCGACAAAGAGTCGCTGATCAATATAGTCGACACGGTATATTCTCTCGTTCCGGGCGAGATGCAGCCGGTGGCCGTATTGTCGCGCGGAGTCAAGGCGCTCACGCCTGAAGTGGAGAACAAAGTCTACATCGGACGCACCGATTACGAACAGGCGGAGAGGGAGCGTCAGGGTTATATAGAGTTTTTGCGGTTTATCAACGACGGTCCGCGCTTCACAGTGACATACGCCTACGGTGGCCGTAACTATTTCGACACCTATTCGCACAAAAGCGGCAAACTGATAGCACGACGTTCGTTCAGCGACAGCGACGAGGACGCCGGCCTGCTTATACCGCACGACGGACGCACCATGCACATTACCAACTATCCGTTTATCAGCAACGGCCGCTATTACTCAATAGTCAGCGAAGATGAAACGCTCGGCTCCGACGGAGAGCCGTCGGAAGAGCTCAACCGCGCGCTGATATCCTGGAGCGTCGAGGGCGAATAACCCGTCGTGCGCGCTCACAATCAGCGCATCGTCAGCTCAGAACGAGAACTGCACCATGGCGCCCACGCGGCGTCCCCAGCGCTGACGTCCTGAGAAATTGTGGCGCAGGCCATAGTCAAATTCCACTCCCGTCTGCAGACGCGGCACCGGATTCCACATCAGGTTGACGTTGCCCATCATGCCGTATTTATACTCTTCGGGATCGACCTGACCGGACGGCAGATAACGCGTCTGGCTTATGGAAGTGCTCGCATACAGCTCCGGAGTGAAGTTATATTGCATGCCCAAACAGTAGCCGAACGAAGCGGGCATCTGGAGGCGGCCCGGACGTTCGGGGTCGGGCACGAGGTCGTAATTGCCCATCAGCAGATCGCCGCCCATGCCGGCATAGCCGCGCCCGTAATTGACACTGCAATAGGTGGTGATATTGCGCGTGGGATGCGCCACCGACGACAACATCATGCCCCATCCGGCCTTGTAGTGGTTGCGGCCCGAAAGGAGGTCGCGGTACGACAGCGAACGCACTATGCCCGAAAGACGCACATGGGAGGTGGGCCCCCACTCGTATTGCACGAATCCCGCGCCGTCGGGGAGCCACTCCTCGATCGGTTCCGACTGTCCGTCGACAGCAGTAATGTGTGTTT
>NZ_PUED01000060.1 GCF_003024925.1 Paramuribaculum intestinale | reverse complement strand
TGGTACGTGTGGTATGGCTTTATCAAGTCGCTCTTTTTCGCCTATGTCATAGCCTCGGTGTCATCGTATTTCGGCTATTATGTCAAGGGTGGCGCCCTCGAAGTGGGCAAGGCGAGCACCAACGCCGTCGTGACAAGCAGCATCCTTATATTGCTGCTTGATGTGGTACTGACCAAACTCCTGCTGCAATGATTGAAGTAAAGAACGTCACCAAGTCGTTTGACGACAAAACAGTGCTCCATGACGTGAGCTGCACTTTCGAAACCGGCAAGACCAATCTCATTATAGGTCAGAGCGGATCAGGAAAGACGGTGCTGATTAAGTCGATCGTCGGACTGCTGCATCCGGAAAAGGGCGAGATACTTTACGATGGACGCGACGTAATGCAGATGACCCACGACCAGGTGAAGGAACTGCGTAAGGAGATAGGCATGCTGTTTCAGGGATCGGCGCTTTTCGACTCTGAAACGGTGCTCGGCAACGTCATGTTCCCTTTGATGATGTTTACCGACATGAGCCACGAGCAGCAGCTCGAACGCGCGCATTTCTGTATCGATCGCGTCAATCTGAAGGGAGCCGATGCCAAGTATCCGTCGGAGATATCAGGCGGTATGCAGAAGCGTGTGGCGATAGCCAGAGCCATAGCCCTCAATCCGAGATATCTGTTTTGCGACGAACCCAACTCCGGACTTGATCCGAAGACATCAATCCTCATCGACGAGCTTCTGAGCGATATCACCCACGAGTATAATATCACCACGATAATTAATACCCATGACATGAACTCGGTGCTCGGCATCGGCGAGAACATCGTTTTCATCAACAAAGGCCACCGTGAGTGGGTGGGCAATATGAAAGAGATATATCGCACTGAAAACGAAGCGCTCAACGACTTTGTGTTTGCTACTGACCTTTTTCAGCGTGTCAGGCAGTATGTGGTCAGCCACGAGCATCCGAGTCCGCGTGATTGACCGGATGTGTGGGGAAGTGACGTTCAGGCGATAATGAAACTGCGCAGATTGCGCAGCCGCACGATGCCGAAACTTACGGCTGTGGCTACCAGCAGCGGGAAGAAAAATTCATAGCGGCCGGTCATCTCCACTGTCAGAAACAGAGCCATAAGGGGCGCGCGTACAGCTCCTGCCATCATTCCTGCCATTCCGGCATAGACCATTTGCCCCGCCGGGAGTTCCACTCCTGTCACGATCCTTACAAGACTGGCGAACAGTAATCCACCGACAGCTCCGGCAAAAAGCGTCGGAGCAAAATCGCCGGCCACTCCGCCCGCACTGTTGGAGGCCGAAGTGGCGAAAGTCTTTATGGCTACGATGAGTGCCGCTGCAGCGGTCAGCGCCATCGGCATTCCGCCCGATTGGAGCACGCTCCCCTTGAGGAGTGGCGATGCGTCGCCGGCAAGCAGTGAGGTGATCACCGTATAACCCTCGCCGTATAGAGCCGGAAACATCATCAGAGCCACGGCGAGTATGAGTCCGCCCGAAAGATTGCGGAGCCATGGATTTGAGATAGAGTTGTATAGCCGCTGCATGACCGTCATCATCGATGAGTAGTAGAGCGCGTACAATCCGATGAACACTCCTAAAGCGAGAAACCATCCTGTCATGGCCGGATCAAATGACGATGCGGGCGCAAACGCAATGTCGGGCGTGAACCCCGACAGCATATAGGCCGTGGTGGCGGCTGTAATGGTGGCTGTCAGTACGCCCATCACCGATATGGTAACCAGCTCCATGCGCAGCACTTCGAGCGTGAAAAGAAACCCTCCCACCGGCGACTTGAATATTCCGGCTATGCCGGCGGCGGCTCCGCAGCCAAGTAATATTTTCATTTGGTCGGGTGTGAGCTGCATCCAGCGTGCGAGATTGCTTCCGATGCCGGCGCCTACGTAGGCTATCGGGCCTTCGGCTCCGGCCGAGCCTCCGAATCCGAGCGTGATGGTGCTTGCTATCATAGGGCTCCATATCGACGATGTGCGCATGGTGTAGTCCTTGTTGCGCAGTCGGCCTATGATGCGGCTCACACCGTGGGTTATGTCGTGCCGAAGTATGTAGCGCACGAATATGCCGGTCAGCACAATGCCTGCCACGGGCAGAGCCACAAGCATCCAGTCGGGCCACGAACTGTCGAGGCCTGCGGTGAGCCACTTCGAGATATGCCTGATCATCTCTTTGAGCGCATAGGCGCACGCGCCGGCGCCAAGCCCTGTGATGAAGGCAAGGATGAAGATCAGCGGGGTAGGGCTTATGCGCGCCTTGACCCATCTGACAAATCCGGGTGGTGTGTGTGAGATCATCGTTGACGGTCGAGTTTTCTCGTTCAATATATGACTCTAACGCCTAACGATGCAGCTTGGTTTTGAATGTGAAACGCCTGTTGAGTATGAAATTGGCAAGTGTGTAGACAATCATGCCTATCAGAGTGGCCAGTCCGTAGCCGGTAAATGCTATGCGCCAGATTCTGAACTCCATATCACCCAGTGGGGTGCACTCGTTGATCAGCCATACGGTCAGTAGCTGAAGCAGATAGCAGGCCGCGAAGCACAGGCAGAAACGGATCGCTTCGCGCATGACTCCGTTGTTGGAGCGGAACACCCAGAATTTGTTCCATACAAAAGAGTTGACAAATCCGGCTCCGTAGCCTGCCGCATTGGCTATCCATGGGTTTATGCCCAGTATGCCTTTGGTGAAGTAGATCACGAGCAGGGTGAGCAGGGTGTTCATCACGCCGGTGAGGGCATAGCGCAAAAACTGCAGTGTGGCGGTGCGTCGCGACTGTCGGGAATTCATGATTCTCTGTTTTTCGACCAATGCCGACACCATTCCCTGATGCCGCATTCAAGGCAGAGGGGACGACGTGCCTTGCACACGTAGCGGCCATGGAGTATGAGCCAGTGGTGTGCCTTGCCGATCAGATCGGCCGGTATATGCTTCACAAGACATTGCTCCGTGGCAAGCGGCGATTTGCTTCCGGTGGTGAGTCCGATGCGTTCGCTGACTCTGAATACGTGGGTGTCGACCGCCATGGCCGATTTGCCGAACACTACAGACAGGATGACGTTGGCTGTCTTGCGGCCCACTCCGGGCAGCGACAGCAATGCGTCGATGTCGGCCGGCACTTCGCCGCCGAACTCCTCGGTGAGCCGCCGGGCCATGCCGAGAAGCGAACGGGTCTTGTTGTTGGGGTATGACACCGATCTGACGTATGGAAAGAGTGTGTCCTCTGTGGCCCGGGCCATGGCTTTGGCAGTGGGGAATGCCTCGAACAGCGGAGGTGTGACGATGTTTACACGTTTGTCGGTGCATTGCGCCGACAGAATGACAGCTACGAGTAGCTGGAACGGAGTCTCGTAGTGCAGCTCCGTCTTCGGTTCAGGCATCTCGTTTCTGAACCATCCGATGATCCCGTCGTAGCGCTCTTTGACTGTCATGTCAGTATCGTTTTAGCAGCCCAGATGCCAATGATGCATGCGGCGATGCCTCCGGCCAAGGAGATGGCAAGATATATGGCCGCGCGCAGAGCGTCGCCTGCCGACAGCAGGCGGGTGGTATCGAGAGCCAGAGTGGAAAATGTCGTGAAACCGCCTAAAATGCCGGTGAATAGAAACGGCTGTATGTGGCGCGTGACGGTAGTGGAAGAACAGATCTGCCACAACGCGCCGATCAAGAATGCGCCGATCAGGTTTACGGTGACGGTATGCCATATCCGGCTGGAGTCAAACCATCCGGTGGCCATCAGTCCCCACCGCCCAAGCGATCCGATCGCTCCGCCGGCGGCCACGCAAAGGCCTTCGGCAAGCAGAGCCGGCATTGCCATCGGTCAGCGTGCGGATGTGAATTCTTCGAGGAAACGGCGGTCGTTCTCGGAGAACATGCGCAGATCCTTCACCTGATATTTCAGGTTGGTGATGCGCTCTATACCCATGCCGAGAGCGAATCCGCTATATTCCTTGGAATCGATGCCGCAGGCGTCGAGTACGTTGGGATCCACCATGCCGCAGCCAAGTATCTCCACCCATCCGGTGCCTTTGCAGAAAGAGCATCCCTTGCCGCCACAGAGGTTGCAGGAAATATCCATTTCGGCCGACGGTTCGGTGAACGGGAAGTAGCTGGGACGAAGGCGTATGCGGGTGTCGTTGCCAAACATCTCGCGTGCGAAGTAGAGCAGTGTCTGCCGCAGATCGGCGAATGTCACATGACGGTCAACGTAGAGTGCCTCGACCTGATGGAAGAAGCAGTGGGCGCGTGCCGATATGGCTTCGTTGCGGTAGACGCGTCCGGGGCAGATGATGCGGATCGGAGGCTCGGAGTGCTCCATCACGCGGCTCTGCACCGATGATGTGTGGGTGCGGAGCAGCACGTCGGGATTCCGGTTGATGAAAAATGTGTCCTGCATGTCGCGCGCAGGATGATCATCCGCGAAGTTGAGCGAAGAGAACACGTGCCAGTCATCCTCGATCTCGGGGCCTTCGGCTATGGTGAATCCCAGACGGGCGAAGATCGATATGATCTCCTCGCGCACGAGCGACAGCGGATGGCGTGTGCCGAGCGGCATCGGTGCGGCTGTGCGGAAAAGATCCATGTCATCGTCGGACTGACTGTTTTCGCCGGCGGCTGCGGCGTCGCGCAGAGCGGTGATGGTTTCGGTGGCGAAGTTCTTGAGTTCGTTGAGTTTCTGTCCGAGTTCGCGTTTCTGTTCAGGTGAGAGAGCCTTGAAGTCGTTGAACAGGGATGTGACGGCTCCCTTCTTGCTGAGGTAGCGTATGCGCAGCTGCTCCGCCTCCTGTGGCGAGGTGGCTTTCAGGGATGCTATTTCAGCCCGCAGATTCTCTATTTTTTCAATCATCGTGGATTATTGTCTAAATTAAGTGCAAATTTACATAGAATTTCGCGGATTCTACCTATTTTTGCTGAAATATGTGGCAATGTCAAGAAACCGCAGATCGTTGTTTGACTCGAAATATTAGCATGTTGATGACACCGAATGATTCTAATGTGACGGAGAGAGTTGAAGCCGGGGTGAAGTCGCTCCTCGGAGCTCCCGGCGATGCCGGGCGCATAGTGGTGGGGCTTAGCGGTGGCGCCGATTCGGTGGCGCTGACGGTGGCGCTGCGACGTCTCGGCTACGATATTGAGGCGTTGCACTGCAACTATCATCTGCGTGGCGCGGAATCGGATTCCGACGAGGCTTATGTCAGGAGGCTGTGCGGCGGACTGGGCGTTCGTCTGACGGTGTGCGGCCTCGATGTCGGTGAGGAGGCGTTGCCGGGTGAGTCGGTCGAGATGACATGCCGCAGACTGCGTTATGCGCTGTTCGCTGAACGTGCGCATATTGCCGGAGCTTCAGCTGTAGCCGTAGCCCATCATCGCGATGACAATGTGGAAACGTTTTTTCTCAATCTTATGCGGTCGGCCGGGATCGCCGGACTGAAAGGGATGCTCCCTGTCGCTCCGTTGCCAGGCGATCCGTCGGTGAGGCTTGTCAGGCCGTTTCTCGGGGTGACAAGGGATATGACCGAGAGGTATCTTGGTGCTCTCGGTGTCGGGTTTGTGGTCGATTCGACCAATCTTGGCTGTGACTACACTCGCAATCGTGTGCGCAATCGTGTTCTGCCGGCTATCCGAGCTGATTTTCCGGGAGCGGATGCGGCGGTAGCCGCGTCAGTGAGTCATCTTGGAGAGGCCTATGGGTTTGTCGTGGAGATGACTGACCGACTTGAGCGGCGTTATTGCAGGGATGGCGTGACAGATGTCGCCGCACTGTCGGCCGATCTGCTTTCAGCGCGCTTCGTTCTGCTGTCATTGCTGTCGAAGCGTGGTTTCTCGGCCGAACAGGTCGATGACATATTGCAGTGCGTGGAGAGCCGGCAGTCGGGGCGGCGTTTCAACGCCGGCGGGAGCTGTTATCTGCTCGATCGCGGGATGTTGTGTCCGATAGCCGGTGATGATGTGGCCTTTGCCTATGAGGTGACGGTCGAGCGGATCGATGCGGCAGATCTGGTGATGGAGCGGAGCAACGATGTGGCCTATTTCGACGCCGAAGGGTGGTTTGCCGGCCGGGAGGTGGAGTGGCGTCCGTGGCGTCAGGGCGACACTATCAGTCCGCTCGGAATGCGTGGCCGAAAGAAGTTGAGCGATGTGTTCAACGATGCCAAGACTCCGGCCGATGTGAAGAGGGCGTTGCCTCTTGCGGTCAAGGACGGGGAGGTGCTGTGGGTGCCTGGCGTGAAACGCAGCCGGCTGCTTACGGTCGGTCCTTCCACGAGCAGTGTGGTGGTGTGCCGTCTTTGCCGCGTCAAAACCCCTTCCGGTAAAATTTGTTAATACAGGGGGATAGATAAGGCATGACGCGGTTTGCTGGGATGGCGGGCGGCGTGTTTGTCATCGACGCCTGATGACGGTGTGGCTCTGTGTGATGACGATGTCGACCGGCACGTCGTGGCTGTCGGTGTCGATAGCGTCATCAATAAGCTGAAAGTCGTAGCCCACTCCTACTTTCGTAGCCCGTGAGCCGGCAAGCATCCGGTCGTAGTATCCTTTTCCGCGCCCTACGCGGTTGCCGTGGCGGTCGTAGGCCACAGCCGGCACGATGATAAGCTCTATGTCGGCAATGTCGGTCAGGTCATTGCCGTCGGGTTCCTCGATCTCGAAAGCCCCGAGGTGGAGTCTGGTCTGTTCGTAAGGAAGGATGTCGAGGTTTACGCCGTTGACGCGTGGCAGGAAGAAGTGTTTGCGTCCGCTCCATTTGCCGAGGAAGTCGCGTGTCGACAGTTCGTCGGGGAGCGAGTGATACATCAGTATCCTGTCGGCCATCATGAAGGCGGCCATCTGTTCGAGCCGGTCGAACACGCTCTGCGCGGCTTCGGCCTTTTCGTTTTCGGTCAGCAGGCTCTTGCGTGCTCTGACCGTGCGGCGGATGTCATCCTTTTTCATTTTGCGTCAGTCTGTAGCTGAATTGTCGTCGTTGATGTAGGTGGTGCCATCGTCGGCGGTCTCGGCTGCTGGTGTGAGCTGCGGTCCGGTTTTCAATTCGTCAATGGCGCGTGCCACTGACGGATCGGTCATGTTGTTGACCTCGAAAAGTGCCGCTTGTCCGAGAATGTCGCTTGCGATGAGCGATTTCAGTTGGTTAACAATCAGCTGGCGCGAAATGTTTATGTAATACCATCGTGGTGCTATCCCTGCTTTCTGCTGTGCGTAGCCGACGAAGCTTGTCAGAAGTGTGTCGTCGGGAGGGAGCATGGCAAGCAGCTCGCCGGTGGTTTTAGCCTGTTCGAGCATCGTGCGGTTGTTGTCGGCGAAGTTGAAGGCGAAGTTGTGGAGCATTCCGGCGTTGAACGCGTTGACGTAGTAGGATGTCACTCCGGTGGTGTCGCGCCCTACATAGACGTCGGGCATTATGCCTCCGCCGCCATACACTGTGCGTCCGCCGAGCGTGGTGAATTCGTGCGTTTTGTCGATTTTCGCGGAGTCGGCGTTGAAGTCTTCGCCATGAAGGAAGCGGTCGTAGACTTCCATCTCATAGGCTTGTGTGGAACCGGGGGTGTAGGCTTTCTGTATGCATCGTCCCGAAGGGGTGTAGTATCGCGCTACGGTGAGGCGTATCGCGCTGCTGTCGGGCAGCTCTATCTGGTTTTGGACGAGTCCTTTGCCGAATGACCGACGTCCGATGAGCACGCCGCGGTCATTGTCCTGGATCGCTCCGGCGAAGATCTCGCTCGCGCTGGCCGATCCTTCGTTGATTATGACAGCCAGCGCGGCATCCTGAAACGCTCCGGTGCCGTCACTGCCCATCTGCTGGTCCATCGATGGTATGCGTCCGCGGGTGGAGACGATGGGCCGTCCGGCCGACAGAAACTCGTTGGCCATAAGCACCGCCGGTTCCAGAAATCCTCCGGTGTTGTCGCGCAGGTCGAGTATGTAGCTTTCGGCGCCTTTGGAGCGCAGGTCGATCATAGAGTTGAGAAACTCCATGTAGGTGTTGCGTCCGAATTTGTTGATGCGCACATAGCCTGTGGTCGGCGTGATTAGATAGGCGGCATCGATCGATGTGACAGGGATGTCGCCTCTGGTCACGTCAAACGTGAGCATATTCGGCGCCGAGGCGCGTTTCACTCCGAGTCTTACGACAGTTCCTTTGGGACCTTTGAGCCGGGAGCGGAGCTTGTCCATGTTGTATTTGACGCCGGCCACGAGGGTGTCGTTGACGGTTAATATTCGGTCGCCGGCAAGCATTCCCACTTTTTCGGCCGGGCCGCCGGAGACGACTTCCACCACTGTGGCTGTGTCGGTCATCATGTTGAATACAACTCCGATGCCGCCGAATGACCCCTCGAGAACTTCGTTGGTCGAAGTTAGTTCGGAAGCGGGGATGTAGACGGTGTGCGGATCGAGTTTCGACAGAAGGTCGGGAATAGTCTTCTCCAGCAGACTGTCAGTGTCCACAGCGTCGACATAGTCTGACTGTATGAGCGTGATGATATCGCTGATTTTCCGTTCTACCGACCCTCCGGCCTGACGATGTGAAAAATAGTTGCCGGCGATCATGCCGGTTATGAATGTGACTGCAATGACAAGCGGTGCCCATACGGCGGTGCTTTTCAATTTCTGGTTCATATCGTTTTGCTGTCCTTCCTCTTTTGGATGTCTGTGTCTGGTTGATCGGTTTATTTCGGGGTTGTGTCGTGTGTGCGGAGTTGCTGGTCAGTCGAGATGCTCTATGTGGACGCACTCCACTCCGGCTCTTTCAAGCAGCTCAAGGCCGTCGGCGAGCCGGTAAAGCTCATGGAACACGACTCTTCTGATGCCGCTCTGTATGATCAGCTTGGAGCATTCAAGGCAGGGCGATGCCGTGACGTAGAGTGTGGATCCTTCACTCGAATTGTTGCTCCGGGCTATTTTTGTGATGGCGTTGGCTTCGGCGTGCAGCACGTAGGGTTTGGTCGATCCGCCGGTGTCCTCGCATACGTTCTCAAACCCGGCGGGAGTGCCGTTGAATCCGTCGGAGATGATGGTGCCGTCGCGCACCAGCAACGCTCCCACCTGACGGCGTTTGCAGTAGGAGTTTTCGGCCCAGATGAGAGCCATTCGTAGGTAGCGACGGTCCAATAGCGCGCGTTTAGTGTTCTGTTCCATGACGACACACGTAAAGATGCGCAAAGTTAGCTAAAAATTATGGAAATACAGATGTTACGGAGCAAAAAGATGGAGAAAATGCGGGCCGGGGCATTGCACCGGATCGGTGCATGGGGAGCCTTGTCAGATTCATGCGGGGACTGGAGCGATCGGTCGGCGGTTTGGTTAATGATTCTCGAGGACTTGGCGGTTTGGCAAAAAAATAGTAACTTCGCAGTCGCAATTGCGGCTCTGTAGTTCAACGGATAGAATAGAGGTTTCCTAAACCTTAGATAGGGGTTCGATTCCCCTCGGAGCTACCGATGAAAAATGGCTGCGGTCCGTACGTCGAGCGTGCGGACCGCAGTTGTTGTGTTATGTTGGTATGTATTAGATCTTAAGCCCCCTTTCCCCTCTAAAAAAGTCAATGTGGCTTGGTTGGAATGTGTTTACTTTATCTCGACGAGGTTATAACGCTGCTTGCCAAGACCGAGCTGTTCGGCATAGTCGAGCAGATGCGGTGCGCGGCGTGCTTCGATACGCTCTATGAGATGCTGTTTTCCATGGTCGGGCGACTGGCGTACGGCATCGACGCATGCGCGGTCGACAGCTACGGGGTCGAGCGAGGCGAATATGCCGAGATCGGCGAGTTCGGCCGGATCCGGGTTGCCGTTGCAGTCGCAATCGATCGACAGATTGTTGTCCACGTTGATGTAGACCACTTTGTCGCCGATATGGTTTATGATGGCCTCGCAGGCTTCGGCCATTGATTCCTGGAATATGGAGTCGGCCGGGATGTGGTTCCAAAGTTCGGCCGGATTAGTGGTTTTGCCGGCTGTGTGTACCCAGGCTTTGCCGTCGGCCGATGCTATGCCTAAAATTAGCCAATTTCGTGCAGACGAGGTCTGGTGTCCGTAAAAATGGTAATAAAAACCGTTATTATGGTTAGTCTGATCATGAAATGGCCTCGATGTCGTTGGGAATAATGGTTTCCCGGAGTCGTCGCAAGTATTGTTTCAAGTATTGTTTAGGGATAGAGGTGGTCTTTTGTATCATGTAAGTGCCGATATTACGCGATTTGTGCGTATATTTGCACAAAGTATGGTCGCTTTGCGATCGTAAATGACTCATTGAGATTATAAATTCAATCAACCTTAACTATAATTCAATCAACCTTAAACCGATAATCAATGACCAATCATTGCGACACGGCATCGTTGCTGCTGCGTGGACTGGCTGTGGCGGCTCCGGCCGCGCTGGCGGTGTCTTCGACCTCATGCAGCTCTCAGAAAAATCCGGGAGATAACGAGCGGAAACCCCTCAATATCGTTTATATAATGACGGACGACCATACAGCCCAGATGATGAGCTGTTATGACACCCGCTATATCAGCACACCCAACCTCGACCGCATAGCGCGCGACGGAGTAAGGTTTACAAACAGTTTTGTGGCCAACTCGCTCAGCGGCCCGTCAAGGGCTTGTATGCTCACCGGCAAACACAGCCACAAAAACGGATTCCTGAGCAACGAGATGAGCGTGTTCGATGGTGAGCAGCCTACGTTCCCGAAGTATCTCCAGAAAGCCGGATACCAGACCGCGATTTTCGGGAAATGGCATCTTGAAACGCTCCCTACAGGATTTGACCGATGGGAAATTCTGCCGGGACAGGGCGACTACTACAATCCACGGTTCATCCGTCAGGAGGGAGACACTGTGGTGGAGCATGGCTATCTGACTTCGATTATCACCGACAAGAGCCTTGACTGGTTAGAGAACGAAAGAGACAAGAGCAAGCCGTTCGCTCTGATCATCCATCACAAGGCTATACACCGCGACTGGATAGCCGATACATGCGATCTGGATCTGTTTGAGGATACCGATTTCCCGGTGCCTGAAACGTTCTATGACGATTATGCCGGACGTCCCGCCGCGGCCGCGCAGGAGATGTCGATCGACAAGGATCTGGACATAATATATGATCTCAAGATGCTCAACGACACCGTTGACACACGTCTGAAGAGCACGTATCTCTCGATAATCGGACGTATGGACAGTGCGCAGCGCGCGGCATTCGACGCCCACTATCAGCCCATAATCGACGATTTCTACAAGAAGAATCTCACGGGCAAGGATCTTGCCGAATGGAAGTTCCAGAGATATATGCGCGATTACATGAAGGTGGTGAAGAGCCTCGACGACAATGTCGGCCGGGTGCTCGACTATCTTGAAGAGCACGATATGCTCGACAATACCCTGGTGGTCTACACCTCCGACCAGGGTTTCTACATGGGCGAGCACGGATGGTTCGACAAGCGGTTCATGTATGAGGAGTCGATGCGCACCCCGCTGGTGATGCTGCTCCCCAAGGGACTCGAACGTCGCGGTGATATCCCCGAAATGGTACAGAATATTGACTACGCGCCTACATTCCTCGAATTGGCCGGCATCGAGGTGCCCGAAGATATGCAGGGAATGTCGCTGATGCCGTTGCTCCGCGACAAGAACGGTCCTGAAAAGTGGCGCGACAATCTCTATTACCATTACCACGAATATCCGGCCGAACACATGGTGAAACGTCACTACGGAGTGCGCGACGACCGCTACAAACTGATGCACTTCTACAACGACATCGACCAGTGGGAGCTTTATGATCTGAAGGAGGATCCCAACGAAATGCACAACATCTACGGCAAGCCGGGAACCGAAGAGATCACTGCCCGCATGATGCAGAAGCTCAAGGCGGCCCAGGAGCAGTATGACGACCCGATACGTGAAAAATATCCTATAAAATAAAATATAATGATCATGAACGGATTCGCAAGAAAATCCCTCGCGGGATTGCTCGGCGCGGCATCGATGGCTGTAATGATACAGTGTTCGCCCGCCGCAAAAGAGAAGTATTATGAGAAGGTAGCGCCGCTGCCTACCGAAGCTACGCTCGACGAACGCGTCGACATAGCTTCACGTACAGTGCCCACAGCCAACCAGCTGGCATGGCAGGATCTGGAGCTCACCGCATTCCTGCATTTCGGCATCAACACCTTTACCGATCGCGAATGGGGCGACGGCATGGAGGATCCGGCGCTGTTCAACCCTTCGGAGCTTGACGCCGAACAGTGGGTGAAAACCCTTAAGGATGCAGGTTTCAAACTGGTGATACTCACCGCCAAACATCATGATGGATTCTGTCTGTGGCCTACACAGACCACTGATCACTCCGTGGCCAGCTCGCCGTGGAAGGATGGCAAGGGCGACGTAGTAAGAGAACTTCGCGATGCCTGCGACAAGTATGGCATGAAGCTGGGTATATATCTTTCGCCGTGGGACAGAAATTCGCCTAAATACGGCGATTCTGAAGCCTACAACGACCAGTTTGTAGCACAGCTCACCGAGTTGCTGACCAACTACGGCAAGATTGACGAAGTGTGGTTTGACGGCGCTTGCGGAGAAGGTCCCAACGGCAAGAAGCAGGTTTATGACTGGCCCCGTTTCCGTAAGGTGATGGAGGAGCTTCAGCCCGAAGCTGTGCTTGCAATCACCGGCGATGATGTGCGCTGGGTCGGCAACGAAGGTGGCGTAGGCCGCGAAACCGAGTGGAGCGTCACCCCGCTGATGCCCTCGATCTTCCCCGAATCAGAAGCCTATAACGATTCGCTCGGCATAAATGCCATGGCCAAGAATATCGGCGACCGTGAGATGCTTGCCAATGCAAAAGAGGTGCGCTGGTGGCCGTCGGAGGTCGATGTGTCGATCCGTCCGGGATGGTTCTACCACGACTCACAGCAGCCGAAAAGCCTGGCGCACATGGCCGACATATATCTCTCGTCGGTGGGACGCAACTCTGTGCTGCTGCTCAATATTCCTCCCGATCGTCGCGGTCTGATAGCCGACGCCGATGTGGCGCGTCTCAAGGAATTCCGCCAGTGGATCGACGCCAACTTCTCTGACGATCTCGTGGCTTCAGCCGACTCCGCGTCGATGTCGGCGGCTCTGCGTCCGCAGTCCAAAGTCAATGCCGTGGTGCTTTCGGAGGATATCCGCAAGGGACAGAGAGTGGAGACGTTTGTTGTAGAGGCTTGGTCTGACGGCGCATGGAATCAGGTGGCCGAGGGTACGACCATCGGCAACAAGCGCATACTGATGACGGACGACGATGTTGTGGCCGACAGCCTCAGGATCAGAGTCACGTCGACCCGCAACACTCCGCATGTACGCCCCCTCAAGGCTTACTACGTGATCAAGCCTGATGATCTGGCCGCCCAGGAAACCGAGTTCAACGTTGTCGGCAAATCCAAGGCCGACGGTGCGGCTCTCGTCAGCGATGCCGGACGCGAAGCCATGGTCGCAGGATTTATCTATGAGCCTTCAAAGGGCCAGGTCCCGGTGTTCAAATATGTGGCCGAGGTAAGCACCGACGGCACCGCCTGGAAACGGGTTAAGACCACCGGCGAGTTCGGCAATGTCTTCAACAATCCCATACCGCAGCGTGTGGTGTTCGCCTCTCCGGTAAAAGCCCGCTGGCTGCGAATCGTGAGCGTCGACGACGAGCCTAAAGCCACCGGCAAGCTTGAGATCCTGACGGTGAAATGACCGCAACGTGTAGCGATGGCCTGCCCGACGGAGATAGCGTCGTGGGCGTGACCATCGGCTGATATACGGGGCGGCGGCAGAGAGCATGTGTGCTCCCGGCCGCCGCCTGTTTTATAAGCAAGGCCGATAGCCAGTGTGATCCAATGAGATTCAATGAAGCATAAATAATGCACGGCTCTTTCATTTAACCTAAAATAAATAGCATATCTTCCCTTACCCGGTTCATTGAGAATCGGGTAATTTTTCCATGTCTGTATATCAAAGAGTTATTCTGGTATCAAAATTTTATTTTTTTTA